>JAUICS010000194.1 GCA_030427765.1 Alphaproteobacteria bacterium | reverse complement strand
CGGCGACCATCCTCAAACGAAATGGTTCGTGAGCCCTTATGCAGGTCCTCCGGTTTTATTATTACGGTTTCTTCCCCTATATCCTCATCATATGTTATTGCAATGGTCAGGCCGTCACGCGTTGATACGCCTGAGATACGGCCATTCAGGAATTTAACTTCGGATTTTGGCGGTGCCTGAATATGTTTGACCTTTGTTTCCCTGGCGCGGCGGCGGGATTTACGGCGTGTAACGCCTTTTGGATAGCGGCTTGCCGTACCAACGGTAATGTCGGCGTGAATAAGTTGCTGTTCAATATCAAAGGCAACGTTTTCAATGAAAATATCAATTTCGTTTCCGACTTTGAAATTATGTTTGCCCGATAGAATGCCGTCCAGGTACGTATTGAATTTATATGGCTGGCTTTCACCGCTTGGAAGACGATCTAGCGGGATTTTAATAGGAACGCTTGTGCCCGGTATAACGACCTGCAGTCCGCCTTTTGGATGCACGGAAATAATTCTGGCCTTCATCGTTTTATCGATATGGGGATAGAGCATGCTTAAGGACTGGGCGTGCAGTTCTTCTGTCTGGAACATGGCGGCGGCACGTTCATCTTCGTTAAACCGGTCAACCAGTTTTGATAATGCGCTTTTGTTGTCGAATATTTTCGAAATATGTCTGTTATTTTCACCCAATAAAACTTTGCGGAAAAGATATTCACTCAGAAGGTCTGTCATTTCTCGTAAAGGTGAACCCGTGCGGTTGTATACATCGTTTTCGGTAACGCCCTGAAAAAAATGTCCTTGCGCATCTATGGCATACCCGGCATCTGAGGCGCAGCGGATAAGCAGGGTATCGAACAATATGCGAAGAGCGATAGATTGCTCGGAATCATAGCTGCGATTTTGCAGGCGACTTAAATAAATGCCGCGTAATGTTTTGAAATCATCGGGATGCGTGAATTCCATATCGGACGGAATATCGAAACCGCGTTCGTTCAGAAAATCAACCAGCACGTCAATCGGGCGTGCGCCACGCGCCGTTTTGTCTTTGGCGTGTGGCCATGGTTGGTGACGTGTGATCAACGGCTGACGTACACCAAGTTTCTCGCGTAAAAAACGCGTACGTTGGTGGTTATTGAAGCTCATATACCGTTTGATAACGTTGCGTGCCTTGCCGTGCGGGTCATCGCCATGAACCTCTGCGCGGATGCTGTCGAGCTTTCCTTCATCATCCAGATGGGCAGAATGTTTGAATTGCAGAAAATCTACCGTCCCGTTTGCGCGGCCAATTGTTTGTAAAATGCGGTCGCCCATCGCCAGCATCGGGATTTGGTCTTCAATCTTATCGGTCAGGCCGTTCATGTAGGATATCTGTTCAAGAGTGTCCGCGCGTTCATAACTGATGTTATCGCGTACATTTATCACGGCAAAATTATGCGATGTTTCCAGGATTTCACCGCTAGGTGTTAATCGATATGCGGACACTAGGGCATAACGGTTTTCTTTCTTCTGCAATGTTGCACGTGCCGTTGTCGCGGCGGGTAACATATACGATGCGAATGTGGAAGCATAGCGCGTATGCGGTTTTTCAATGGCCGCATCAAAAATGTCATCCCCAGCGTCGACAAAGAAACTTGGCGCGGCGGATGCAACGTATATCGTTCCGCCGCCTGCGTTCTTATGCTGGTTATCCGGTACGAACGCGATGGCATCATCAAATTCGTGTGCTGTTACATTATCGTCATTATTTTTTGTAACGCCGGGGTCGATAGTAAAGAACGGCACGTTTGTAAGGTCTTGAATACCCTTTTTCTTGTCTACCTTAATCGGGCGTTTTGCCTTTTCCTCCGCAATTTTTGCAATGGCGGGTGTTTCCGAAAGTGGTATACCGCAGCGTAGCGCGTAAATGCGACTGAGTAAATTTGCCGAATGGTTCGGCTTCCAGCGCATGTGTGTAATACTGGCCGCTGGCGATTCTGGTGTGGAATCGTCAGATATTTCGGCGACAACAGGGTCACCGTCGTGCAGGTAATTAAGCGGTACATCGGATGAAATACCGCGAAACAAAGTTTTTACGCGTTTGTGTTTTTTGCCGCTATCATCTTGATAATCAAATTCTATAAAGAATCCTTCGCCATTATGTGCCTTACGAAATATGCCTTTAATGCGAGGTTTGTAGTCGGTTAGAAGTTTTTCATGTATGCGTACGGCCACATATGGCGTTTCACCTTCACGGCCTTTGGATACGCTATTGGTAATGCCGATGAAACGATCACCGGCTTGTAAACCTTCATTATCGCCGCCGTTGTTACCGCGCAGGCGGTTTAAATCTTTTTTACGAATTCTGAAGGGCGGCGATGGGTTGGCCCCTTTGTTTACCAATCGCGCATATGCCACGTCACCTTTTTTTGATAGATCGGTGACTTCGAAAATTGCCATTTGTGATGATTTGTCCGAAACGCTATAGCGGAGTGTATCTTTTTCCTTCGAGATGGTTATGTCATCAGATAGCGCGTTTAGATGCATCTGAATATCCTCGGAAGAAACGGCTTTTCGAATAACTTTTTCTAGGATTTGGCGAAGTGCGTCGGCAGAAATAGGTTGCTGGTAGTATCGCAGATAACTCAGAATTATCTGGGACGGATCAATGGAATCTATACGTGACATGGCGGTATCTAGTGCCATTCCTGTCCCCTCGGTAAAGATTTAAAATGTCGCTAAATATCTTTAGCGGTTTTTCTTTTTACGCGTACGTGTTGATTTCCCATTTTCTATAATGTTTTTTTGCTTGTTTTTCAATGTTTTTTTGCCTTTAAAGTCGCGTGACCTGGAATCACGTCCCTGCCCGGAATGTCTTGTTTTTAACTCGAATCCGGGGATATCGGCACCATTTTCATGGCCGACAAGGGCAAATATGGAGCTTCCCGTTAATGGATCGGCCTCCTTTACGGTGATGGTTACCGGCGCACCAAGGCGGAACACCTTACCCGTGCGTTTGCCGATAAGGGCATGTTTCTTTTCATCATGGGCATAGAAATCCCCCTCCAGTGTGCGTGCCGGTACAAACCCGTCTGCGGTGGTTTCATCCAGACTGATGTACAGGCCGTATTTGTTAAGGCCGCTGATACGGCCTGAAAATTCCGCGCCGATATGTTGTGAGAGGTACTGTGAGGTAAAACGGTCAACGGAATTGCGTTCGGCCTCCGCCGATGTTCTCTCGGTCGTAGATATATGCGCGGCGGTTTCATCCAGTGTCGCAATTTCCTCATCATCAAGTCCGCCGGGACCAAGGTTAAAGGTCCGGATAAGGGAACGATGGACAATCAAATCCGCGTATCGCCGGATTGGTGATGTGAAATGCGCGTATTTATTCAGTGATAGACCGAAATGACCGATATTATCGGAATGATAAACCGCCTGCGACTGTGCACGGAGCAATGTTTGATGGACAAGGAATTTATAGGGGTGTTTTTCAACCTGTGAAAGCAATCCATTAATTTGACGGGCATCTGTGATCGGGCTTTTTGGAAGGTTAACGCCAAAACATTCCACGAATTCACGAACGGAGGATAATTTTTCCGAATCTGGTTTGTCATGCACACGGAACAGGCAAGGTGCACGTTGTTTGCTAAGTGCATCTGCCGCCGCGACATTGGCCAGAATCATAAATTCTTCGATTAATTTATGGCTATCGAGGCGTGCACGTGTTGTAACGCCGGTCATGATGCCGTTTTCGTTAATGATGATGCGTTTTTCGGGTATATCGAGATCAAGTGCGTTTCGTTTTTGCCGTGCCCTATCAAGGATGTCATATACTTCATACAGCGGTTTTATAACACTATCCATTAACGGGCCGGTTTTGTCATCCGGCATGCCGTCTTTTGCCGCCTGAACTTGTTCATAAATCAGACGTTCTGCGGATCGGATAAGGGCACGTACGAATTTGTGTTTTATCAGGTTTCCGTGTTCATCGATCCAGAGATGCACGGCGAGTGATGCACGGTCTTCATGTGGACGAAGGGAGCATAGATCATTCGACAATTTCTCCGGCAACATGGGCAGTACACGGTCCGGAAAGTAGGTAGAATTACCGCGGGCCCATGCCTCCTTATCCAGTTC
>JAUICS010000193.1 GCA_030427765.1 Alphaproteobacteria bacterium | reverse complement strand
GCCGTGCATTGGGCCTTGAAATGAATGTGATTGCATACGACCCGTTCCTAAGCCCTGAAAAGGCGGAAGAAATGGGTGTGAAGAAAGTTGAGCTTGATGAAATTTTTGCAGAGTCTGATTTCATTACACTTCACACACCGTTGAATGACGCAACACGCGGCATCGTCAATAAGGATGCCTTTGCAAAAATGAAAGATGGCGTGCGCATTATCAACTGTGCCCGTGGCGGTTTGATTGTTGAGGCAGATCTGAAAGATGCGCTTGATTCCGGTAAGGTGGCTGGTGCGGCACTGGATGTGTTCGAGGTTGAGCCGGCAAAGGAAAACGCACTGTTTAATCATCCGAACCTGATATGTACGCCGCACCTTGGTGCATCGACAACCGAGGCGCAAACAAACGTCGCGATTCAGGTGGCAGAACAAATGGCGGAATATCTGACAAAAGGTGCCGTTACAAATGCGCTGAACATGCCATCTATATCTGCCGAGGATGCACCAAAATTGGCACCTTATATGCAACTTGCCGAGCATTTGGGCAGTTTCTCAGGTCAGATTACATCCAGCCCGATTAAGGAAGTGGAAATCATTTACCGCGGTGATGTGACTGCGCTGAATACGAAACCGTTATCGGCGATTGTGCTATCCAGCCTTCTTAAACCATTACTAAGCACAGTCAATATGGTGAACGCGCCTGAAGTGGCAAAATCACGCGGCATAAAAGTGTCATTTGTACAAAGTGATGATGCCAGCGACTTTAAAACCGCGATATCTGTGAAGGTGAAGACGGAAAGACGAACCCGCACGATTACCGGAACATTATTCGGTACACGTGAAATTCGTATCGTTGAGATTGATGGTGTGCCGATTGAAGTCGCTATTGCCTCCGATATGTTGTTTGTTCGTAACGAGGATAAACCTGGCGTTATCGGTAAAATTGGTACGACATTGGGTGAAGCGGGACAAAACATTGCGGACTTCCGCCTTGGCCGTATGATCGAAGGTGATGAAGCCGTTTGTGTTGTATCACTTGACGCCCCGCTTTCGGACGAAGTGTTTGAAACAATTCAGAATATCCCGTATGTTGTTCAGGTGAAATGCCTGTCCTTTGCAGTTAAGAACGAGGATTCATTCTTAAGAAAAGGGCCCGGTTTTGAAGAACAAAAAAGTCAGGCTGCATAACCTGACCAAAATATAACCTGAATATGTCGATACTGACGTCATCAAAATTTGCCAGCACGGTTGCGACAGGGACCGATTGGCGGGACATTTCAAAGAAAGTATTGGAATCCATTGAGTCTGTGAAAACCGACTCAATGCAGTTCTCGCTTGGTTTCTTGTATGTCACAGACCATTTGGCCGATGATTTAACCAGTGTTGTTAACCTATTCAAATCCGTAACCAATATCGATCATTGGGTCGGTTGCGTCGGTCTGGGCGTTATCGGGAATCATGAAACGCATTTTGACCGTCCGGCAATGTCGGCGATGGTATGTAACATCAATCCGGACCAATTCAGATTATTTAATTACAATGATTTGGCAAACCACGAAGAACATAACGATATTTTGTCATGGAAAGAGCGCAATGACCCGCGCGTGGTTGTTGTACATGGCGATCCGATGGCGGATATCGACCCGTTTATATCGGTGATGGGCATTGAAAAAATGCTCGATGGTTTTGTCGTGGGCGGGTTATCATCCGCACGCCAACAAAATTTCCAAATTTCTGGTGAGGTTCAGCAGAATAACGTATCCGGTGTCGTGTTTAACGAAAACGTGAATATTATTACCGCCATATCCCAAGGGTGTGTGCCAATCGGTGATACGTATACTGTCACAAAATCAGACGATACAAAAATATTGGAACTTGATCATAAAAATGCCTTCGATGTGTTTACGGAGGACCTGAAAAAATTGGCGGTTGAAAAAATTGGCAAGGATGCGCAGGCAATCATTTCCGAAACCAAGGACATCAATAATCCGGATGATTTGCCGGACGATTTGAAAAATTTGTTTAGTGGGGAAGTGCACATGGCGTTTTCCATCGTTGGATCGGATACCAAGGATTTCATGGTCCGCAATATTATTGGGATAGATCCGGAAGAAGGATCTATCGTTGTTCCGCAAATCGTGCAGGACGGTGATCAGGTTTTGTTTGTGCGCCGCGACTCCCACACGGTCGAAAGCGATCTTTGTAAAACACTTCTGAACCTTAATAACCGCGCACAAAAAGAATTGGATCAGATGAAGCCAAAAGGCGCAGTCTACATTTCCTGTGTTGCGCGTTCGGAAACGATGAGCCTGGACGTAATGCCAAGCGATGCAAAATCTGAAGCTGCCTATATTCAGGACATTTTAGGTGACATTCCACTTGTCGGATTTTACGCCAGCGGGGAAATTTCCAACGCCAATTTATATGGTTACACCGGCGTTGTAATTCTGTTCTTATAGATTTTTATGGCGTGTATGTGTCCTGAAGATGTTGGTATAGGGTTCGAATGGCTGCGACATTTCCACCCTCGGGTCTTCCCGGCTTGGCCTTCGAATTAAATCCTGAAAAATCAACGTGAACGAATGTTTGTCCGTCATCGCCGCGCCCCAGGCCGATTGCCTTTTTCAAGAATAATGCCGCCATAATATGGTCTGGATTTCCATTATCCGGGTCGGTGATAATGTCCGCATCAAATATACTGGTCAACCCTGAGGCAAGGTCGGCTTCGGCTTCGACGAGCGGCATTTGCCACATCGGGTCTTGCAATTCTTCGCCAAGGTCCATCAGGTTTCTGGCAAGATGCTTATCACTGCTGAATAATACCGGCATAACGCCAACCGCGCGTTTAGATGCGCCGGTTAATGTGGCCATATTGATAATGATATCGGGTTTTTCGGATGCGGCTTCCGCCAGTGCTTCGGAAAGGACAATACGTCCCTCGGCATCCGTATGGCCGATTTTGACATGTTTACCGAGTTTCTTGGAATACACAATATCATGTGGGCGCATCGAATGTCCGTCGATTGCATTCTCCGCGATGGGGATAAGAACGCGCAGGCGGACGGGCAAGTTGCTTTCCATGATCATTTTGGCGAGGCCCATAACATTTGCCGCCCCGCCCATATCGGAACGCATATCATTCATCGCACCGGACGGTTTTTTATCCAGCCCCCCGGTATCGTATGTCAGACCTTTACCCACCAATGTAATTTTGGGATGTGATTCGTCGCCCCAGCAAAAATCAACCAATCGCGCACCTTCGTCCGCGGCCTTACCGACCGTATGAATAAGCGTGTATTCGGATTCAAGTTCCGCGCCCTTTGTGACCTTTGCGTGTATATTAAACTGGGCGCAAAGTTTCAGGATTTCTGCCTCAAGCGCCGCCGGCGTCAGGTCATTTGCTGGGCGGTTTATCAAATCCCGCACCATAAAAAATGCGGATGCTTCGCGTGAAATTTGACCTATGTCAGCTTTTGACGGCAGAACAAGATTGATTTTATTCGCCGTGGTGTCTGATTTGTATTTTGTAAATTTATAGGTACCAAGTGCCCATCCGAGGCTAAGCTTTGTTTGCTGCTCCGCGCTAAGTGAAAATTCATCGGGAAGGCCAATATAATAATTACCATCTGGCAATTTGGATGGCATATCGGCCAATGCATACATATCGTCATATGATTTAACGCCAACAAATACGGCTTCGACATCACCGTCACTATTTGGCACGGCAAGAATTTTTCCTTCTTGCCCCTTAAAATCCTGTGTTTTCAGGAATTTCTGAATGGGCTGCCCTTCCTGAGAGATAACGTGATTGAAATTATCCTCGGTAACCGGGATTAATGCGATCTTCTTTTTTGAGGACTTTAATAGCCCATATTCTTGTATATTCATGAAACCAACCTGTAATATTGAAAATAATATACATAAAATGATTAATTTGGGAGGTTGTCAACATGTGTGAGCGATGTAGTCTTTTTAGAAATATCATTTGCGGGTAAGATATCGGCAAGACTCAAAATAAGGATATATTATGACCGAATACGCGTTTCGTTCCATATTACACACATTCGTTGCCGTCTTAATGGCAATTTTCATCGCGGCACCGTTTGCGCACGCA
>JAUICS010000192.1 GCA_030427765.1 Alphaproteobacteria bacterium | reverse complement strand
TCGCATAAAGGTTCCAAAAGACGGTGAAACAATCGTCGATGATAAGGTTCAGGGCAGTATCAAAATGAAGAACGAGGATATTGATGACCTGATTTTGGTCCGAAGCGACGGGACCCCGACATATATGCTGGCCGTTATCGTGGACGACCATGATATGGGTGTCACCCACGTCATTCGCGGTGATGACCACATTAACAATACATTCCGCCAGAAAGTCATTATCGAGGCTCTGGGCTGGGACGTACCGGTTTACGCTCACGTTCCCCTTATCCTTGGTCCGGACGGGGCCAAAATGTCAAAACGCCATGGTGCAGTCTCTGTTGAAGCGTACCGTGATATGGGATATTTGCCGGAGGCCATGCGGAACTATCTTCTGCGCCTTGCATGGTCGCACGGTGATGATGAAATTATTTCGACCGAGCAGGCAATTGAATGGTTCAATTTGGAGTCCATTGGAAAGTCAGCGGCCCGCTTTGACTTCGCAAAACTGGAGAGTTTAAACGCACATTACATCAAAGAAAGTTCAGACGACAGGATCATGAACCTATGCGCTCCCCTCATAAAACTGCAATACGGGATAGATATTACGGATGATCAACGCACCGTTTTGATGAAAATGATGGATGAATTAAAAGACCGCGCCAAAACCCTCGTCGGGCTGGTTGATGACGGAATATTCCTGATCAAGCCGCCGGAAGAATTTGATGAAAAAGCAACCGGCATGCTAAATGAAGACGGTATAGCCGCGCTGAGGGTTATTCGCGCGGAATTCGATGCCATGCCGAACTTCTCCAACGGGTCAATCCAGCCGAAAATCAAGGATATTGCAAAGGACCATTTTGACGGCAAAATGGGCAAGGTCGGCATGCCACTGCGTGCGGCGCTTACCGGCACAACACAGTCCCCCGGAATATTCCAGGCCGCCGAAATCCTTGGAAAAGAAGAAACACTGAAACGTATTGATTTTGCAATACAAAAATTTGGTGCATAAAACTTTTGAAAACCTGCTGATTTTAACCCGAATTTAACTTTGGGCGATTGATATTAGGACCAAAGGGACTTACCCTTAATGGCGTGATTCATCTCGTCACAACTTCTTTTTTTTTCACAACCGTGGGGTACCTATGTCAGATAAAGATACATCAAATCAAACCGGCAAAACATTTACGTTAACCAACGACCAAACCGGTGAAAGCTGGCAATTGCCTGTGCTTGACGGCACATGCGGCCCGAGTGTTATCGATGTACGGAAACTGTATGCACAGACAGGTCATTTTACATTCGACCCAAGCTTTACATCCACGGGCAGCTGTAAATCCCGCATAACATACATCGACGGTGAAGAAGGCATCTTGATGCACCGCGGGTACGACATTGCGGAACTGGCATCCAAAAGTAATTTCATTGAAGTTGCATACCTCCTCCTGTACGGAGATCTTCCTTCACAATCCGAATATAATGAATTTGAGCACAACATCAAATACCACACAATGGTACATGAGCAGCTGATTAACTTCTTCAAAGGATTCCGCCGTGATGCGCACCCAATGGCCATCATGTGCGGCGTTATCGGTGGTTTATCTGCGTTCTACCACGACTCCCTAGATATCTGGGACCCGCGCCAACGTGAAATTTCGGCACACAGATTGATTGCCAAGATCCCGACAATCGCAGCCATGACGTACAAATACTCTCTCGGTCAACCATTTGTATACCCGCGTAATGATATGAGTTACGCCGAAAACTTCCTGCACATGTGTTTCAGTGTTCCGGCCGAAGAATATAAACCGAACCCGATTTTAACAAAGGCGATGGACCGTATCTTTATACTGCACGCCGACCACGAACAAAACGCATCAACGTCTACTGTCCGCCTTTCCGGCTCATCACAGGCAAATCCATTTGCCTGTATTGCATCGGGCATTGCATCCCTTTGGGGCCCAAGCCACGGCGGCGCGAACCAGGCCGTTCTGGAAATGCTACATGAAATCGGATCAAAGGACCGCATTCCAGAGTTCCTTGAAAAGGCGAAAGACAAAAACGACCCATTCCGCCTCATGGGATTTGGTCACCGTGTATACAAAAACTACGATCCTCGCGCATCCGTTCTAAAAGAATCATGCCATGAAGTGCTTGAAGATCTCGGAATCACAGATGATCCACTACTGGAGATGGCAATGGAGCTTGAACGTATTGCACTTGAGGATGAATATTTCGTGGAACGTAAACTATTCCCAAATGTTGACTTCTATTCCGGTATTATTTTGAAAGCCATGGGCTTTAATACCGAGATGTTTACGGTTCTGTTTGCCCTTGCCCGTACCGTCGGCTGGACATCGCAGTGGAAAGAAATGATCGAGGAACCGTCATTGCGTATTGGTCGCCCGCGTCAGCTTTATACAGGACCGGCGAAACGCCCATACGTATCAATTAACGATCGCGATTAAACACCAAAATCACTTCTTTTCTGGCAAAAGTAACGGCCCCGGATCACATTTACAGCAGCCGTATTCAAGACGTTCGCCGCGGCATGCGGCCTCGAAGTAGCGACCGAAATAATCAGCCGAAAACTCGGTATATGTTGGTGTCACCGAAGAAATCGGGGCATGAACAGATGGATCCCGTGCCGCATCAATAATTCGGCCGGACAAAAATGCCGCGATAAGATCCGCTTTTTCCGGAGTATCAATTAAATCGTTACGTACCTCCAAAAACACATTTGGAAGTAATAATTCCTCTGTCGCACGACGTAACGCCGCATCCACAACAAAGCGGCCATCATAGGGCTTATCCATTTCGACACGGTATCCAAGACTATGGGATACTAACCACATGGCTTTTGACATACGTTTGTCACCGAAATTCATCACACCTATTTCTTCTGGTCGGTCAAGATTGGCAAAACGCTTTGTAAAGCTATGAAGCGCAACAACAACCGGAATTCCACCTGCATCCAATACTTTCTTGATTTGGGCCTGCACGGCCGCATCATAAGGCTTATAAATCGCATCAATACGACGCTGCTTTTCTTCATCTGTAATATCAACGTTTGACGGGATGGGAACGCCTTCAGCATGTGTTGTAATGCACTGTGCCTCTGAACGGTTTGTTTCGATCAGAAGACGGGAATAATTGTTACATATGGACCATGTATAAACGCCGGCACCGCCAATATAGTCTGTGAGCGCCTTTACAACATCCTCGGACCCGATGTCGTAAACATAGTGTTCCCCAGAGTCCATGCCGGTCTCATGAAATTTAATGTGATCCAGACCTTTGGTACCTGTGTGGTCACCAAGAATAATGACGGCAAGCTTCCCTGCCTGAATTTTACCGTTTTCAAGCGTGTAAAACGGGTCGGGAAACACATCATCCTGTGATTGAATTGCTTTATTTTCACTCATTTTTTAACCTCCGCTGCTGCAGCGTCACAGCTCAAAATACCCCGAAACGTATCCATATGACACTGATACGCGCCATTTATTTTAAATAATCAGGCCATCTAAAATTTATTATTATCGTTGCTAAATGGCCGACTGCAGCAAATTTGATAAAAAATTTACTCCAAAAAATAAAATTATGCAAAACAAAAATGTCGCAGATTACTTTCCTAATCGTTTTATGACAATTTTTGCCATGCGTTTTGCCGCCGTGACCCCATCGTCATTTTTTAGGATTTTTTTCAACTGATCAAAAACATGCAACTGATCATTAAATGCGCTATCGCAACCAATTAAGTAATTCATACATTGCGCAATATCATCACTTGTACAACCAGACTGAATGAACTCTGGAATACGTACACTGGTGTACGTTTTTCCCTTTTCGTCAGAACATTTATCCAATATGATATTTGTTAGGTGAGCATGATTCACACGAATGACATTTTTAACCAGATACCACGTCAACGGATTCATTTTATAAATTATACAATGTGGCACGTTAGCGAGTGAAAGTTCAAAACCCATGGTTCCAGAAACAGCAATAGCCACATCTATAGATTGCAGAAAATCCCCTTTTGCACTATGTATATCTAAAATTTCACATTTAAAATCATGGTCTTCAAATGCTTTATTCAGCTTATCTTTTAAGTGTGGCAAGGTTAATGTTTTAAAAC
>JAUICS010000191.1 GCA_030427765.1 Alphaproteobacteria bacterium | reverse complement strand
AGAAGAATCAACAATTCTGAAAACCAAGGTTGAAACGGATACTGTGAAAGCGGCGCTTAACGGTGAAACTGTTGTTGATATTGTTGAAGATTATCGCGGTATTCCAGTTTTGTCAGCTGCAGGACCACTTGATTTTAAAGGTGCGCGTTGGGCGATTATGGCTGAAATAGATGAAGCAGAGGTGCAAGCACCCATTATCGAAATGGAAATTTATGGTGCTGTAGCAGCTTTAATTATTTTGTCTGTGATTATTGTGATTGCATTTTTTGTATCCGGAATGATTTCCAAGCCAATTACCGCGCTATCAGATGTTATGAAGAAAATTGCAGACGGTGATTACACCATTCAAGTACCTGGTTTAGGCCGAAAGGACGAGATTGGTAATATGGCATCCGCCGTTGAGGTTTTCAAAGAAAACGGTATTGAGGCTGGACGTTTAAGACAAGAACAAGAATTGGCTGAGCAAAACCTGGCTGAGGAAAAGAAACGTGTCATGAATGAGATGGCGGATAGTTTTGATAGTCAGGTTGGTGGCGCAATTGAAAACCTTCTGGCTGCGTCAAGGCAACTGGAAGAAGCCTCTATTTCTATGGAACAAACGGCGTCACAAACACAGGATTCCAGTGGGTCTGTTGCCGCAGCCTCTGAGGAGACAAGCGCAAACGTGTCTACGGTTGCATCGGCCACCGAGGAAATGACCGCTTCATCACAGGAAATTGCCAAACAGGTGTCTGATGTCGCGTCGAAGGCCAACATGGCAGCGAGCAGCGCGAATAGAACAAGTGAGCAGGTGGATGCGCTTAACGGTCTTGTTGAAAATATTGGTGAGGTTGTTGTTTCCATTCGTGATATTGCGGAGCAGACAAACTTACTTGCCCTTAATGCGACGATTGAGGCCGCGCGGGCAGGGGAAGCCGGTAAAGGTTTTGCCGTTGTTGCGGATGAAGTTAAGAAACTTGCCAGTGAAACAAGTAAGAAAACGGATGAAATAGAAGTTCGTATTTCTGAAATTCAGGACGCAACACGTGACTCTGTTACGGCGATGCAGGAAATCATCAATAATATTGCCGATATTGACGGCGCGGCATCAGCCACCGCCGCATCTGTTGAGGAACAGAATTCTGTTATTGCCGAGATTACAAGAAATATTAATGAGGTTGCGGAGGCCGCAAAAGAAGTTGCGCAGGTGATCGGTAGTGTTCAGCTTGCCGCGTCAGAAACAGGACAGGCTTCACAGATGCTAAGAACGTCTTCAAAAGATATTTCTGGTTTGAGTACTTCGTTAAAGCAATCCGTTACAGATTTTCTGAATCGTATTCGTAACGACGGTTAATTACGTTATCCACACATAACTAAATTTAAAAAAGCACGACGTTATATTCTTTTGGTTGTGCTTTTTTTTTATACCCGCCATACGTGCTTACGTATTTTTATTGTTGGAAAGCGTGCTTTCTCGTTTTTATGTGATCTTACGTTGTTTACTTTTGTATTTACATAGTTTTACTTGAGCGCGTCTAAATTAGTAAGATTAGATAGATTTCTAATGTATGCCTAATTGCATTCTAAAATTTCCCCGCTAATCTTCAAAAATTCCCAGAGAAAAACATAAAAAATATGGAGTTTAATATGAAAATTATGAATGCAGGCTATGCATTTTTGGCTGTTGCCTTGTTATCTGCACCGGCGTTTGCGGTTGAGGATTTTGAATTCTCTGCAAATGCTGGTTTTGTATCTGAATACTCATTCCGCGGTATTGCACAATCGGATGAAACACCTGCCGTACAAGGCGGTTTTGATGTGGGGCATGCCAGTGGTCTTTATGCTGGTATTTGGGGTTCTAACGTGGATTTCAATGATGGTGATGAGGCGCATATCGAAACTGACTTCTATGCTGGTTACGGAAGCACATTCAAAGGTTTGAATTTTGATATTGGTGTAATCTACTATGCTTACCCGGGTGCAGATGATTCACTTGACTACGATTTCGTAGAAGGGTCGATTGCTGTTGGTCATGACTTTGAAATGTTCTCTGTGTCTGCGTCTTTTAATTACTCACCTGATTACTTCGCAAGTAGCGATGATGCAGAATATTACGCATTGGCTGTGGACGTGCCTCTACCACATGAGTTCACACTATCTGCACATGTCGGTCGTCAGGAAATTGATGACAACGCTGCATTCGGTGTTGAAGACTACACAGATTGGTCTGTTGGACTTGGTTATACATTAGAAGGTTTCGACATGTCACTAACATACGTAGACACGGATCTTGATGAACCGTCTGAATGCGCCGATGGCTGCGACGGACGGGCGATATTCAGTATTTCGCGTAGCTTCTAATAATTAATATAAACAATACAAGCCGGTCTTTCCGGCTTGTTTACTTTTGATATACTTATGTGTGTTAAAAAGAATTTTTCACACTTAAATAATCAATACGTGGGACCGAGCAATGCCTTACCTTTTTCTTGTACCATTATTTCTAATTACTTTGATTAATCCAGCATTCGCACAGACGAATATTATGGAACTTGCCGCGCAAATAGAAGATTTGCAGGCGCAACTAGATGCCCAACAGGTAAATTCAAACCATATATGGACGATGGTTGCTGCGGCGCTCGTAGCGTTTATGCAGGGCGGATTTTTGCTCCTCGAAGCGGGAATGGTGCGTTCGAAAAACAGTATTAACGTTGCACAGAAAAACATAACCGATTTTATCTTCTCGATTATATTTTTCTACCTTATTGGTTTTATGTTCATGTTTGGGACCACGTCCGGCGGCTGGATTGGCTGGGACATGGACTTGTTCTTATGGAATTTGGTTGAAGACTGGAATTATACGTTCTTCGTTTTCCAGGCGGTGTTCGTCGGTACCGCGGCTACTATTCTGTCCGGTGCCGTTGCCGAACGTATGAAATATTCCGCGTATATTGTAATGGCGGTTATATTATCGGCCTTTATATATCCTGTATTCGGTCACTGGGCCTGGGGTAACCTGCTTCTTGATAACGCATCCTACCTTATGGATGGTGGATTTATTGATTTCGCGGGTTCTACCGTTGTGCACTCCGTTGGTGGATGGGTGGCCCTGGCAGGTGTTATTGTTATTGGTCCGCGTATTGGTAAATTTAACGAAGATGGTTCTTCAAACCCGATTAACGGTCACTCCTATGCACTTGCTACATTGGGTGCAATCATTCTATGGGTTGGCTGGATTGGCTTCAACGGCGGTTCAACTACGACAGGTGACCCCGGATTTGCACATATTATTTCCAACACAATGTTGTCTGCCGCATTTGGCGGTATGGTTTCAACGTTTATCGGGCGCTTTCATGATGGCTTATTCCGTCCGGACCGTTCGATTAACGGTGTGCTTGGCGGTCTTGTAGGTATTACGGCCGGTTGTGATGCGGTGAGTACATTCGGCGCCATTACAATAGGTATGACCAGCGGGGTAGTTGTTTACTATTCGTCATGGATTATGGAGCACAAATTCAAGCTGGATGATGCCGTTGGTGCGGTACCGGTTCATGGCTTCTGCGGTGCATGGGGTACAATTCTTGTTGGCTTCCTTGCATTGGAAGATAGTTTGGGCGCGGCATCGCGAATGGACCAGATCAGTATTCAGTTTCAGGGCGTTGTGATCGCGTTTGTATGGACGTTCACACTGGCCTTCATCATTTTCAAAGCTATGGATTCCATGTTTGGCATTCGCGTTAGCGCGGAAGATGAAATTCTGGGGCTTAACACGGCTGAACATGGAACAACGCTGGGTACGGGGCTTTTGCAAGAACGCTTGAAAGAAATTGTCTTTGGTGATGGTGACCTAACCAAACGCCTTGATAGCACAACCGGTGATGAATCGGCCGAGGTGGCGTATCTGTTTAACCAGTTTATGGAACGGATACAGATGTTTATTAGGAACATTAAGGATAATACCGTTCGTTTACAAAAATCGTCTATGGAAATGACGGAAGTTGCAACAGCCATGGCGGCAACTTCGGAGGAGCTTACGGCGCAATCCGGTGTGGTTGCAGAGTCTACACAAAAAGTGTCGACAAACATGGGGTCGTCTTCTGACATGGTGTCCGGTATTTCCGGCGAAATTGCAACCATATCCGATGGTGCG
>JAUICS010000190.1 GCA_030427765.1 Alphaproteobacteria bacterium | reverse complement strand
ATCATTGTTGTGCGGAATTCTTTAAGATCTGTATTCAGACTTTTCGCCGCATCGGAATTGGAAAGGAGAGACCCCACATCAACAACGGCCACTTTTGATTGCGCGAACGCTGGCGTTGATACAACAAACGCAAGTGCCATAACGATTGAAAGACATGCAGCTGTATGTTTTAATTTCGATAACATAGGATCCTCCGGTTTATTAGGTAAATAAAAGTAATTTTAAACTGATTACACAATATTGATTTTTGTTTTACCAATCAATGGCTAAAAACGTGTTCCAAAATTAAATCTGAATATTTCTTTATCATCGTAATCTTCTTCCGCCACCGGAAATGCGAAGTCTGCACGTAACGGCCCAAGCGGAGAACGCCATGACAAGCCGGTTCCAACAGATACACGAATTGAATTTTCATCTGCAATACTCAAACGCGGATCATCTTTTACTTCATAAAGCGATCCTGCGTCACTGAATAAGTGACCGGAAAAGCCTAATTCCTCAGGCAACCCAACAGGGAATGTTAATTCAACCGTCGAACGGTAGAAATACTCACCGCCGAGAGAGTCATCAGAGCGCAAATCACGCGGACCAACACCAGAGGTTTCAAAACCACGAAGTGTAGCCCCACCAAGGAAGAAACGTTCGTTAATCTGCAATTCCTCATCACCGTAATCGGTAATTGCGCCACCTTCCCCAAGAATATTGAATATGACTTTTTCGGTAATTGGATAAAAATATGACGCGCCGGTACGTGCGGATACATATTGCGCATCACCGCCAACACCGGCCAATTCCGTTTCAAACCAACCAAGCAGGCCGTCTGTAGGGAAAATTTTACTATCGCGTGCATCATACGTCAGGCGCTGCGCAATAGCGGATGTAATACGCTTACCTTCCTGATCCTGAATAAACAGAGAGGCATCATCCTGAATATCGGTAATTTCATTTTCTTCAAGACGGTAACTAAGAAGTTGACGCCAATATAGTGAAAGCGGATACCCTAAACGAACACCACCACCAGTACGTTTCTGGTCAAAGGAACTTTCATCCTGAAAATCACGCGTTACGTGGAACAAATCGACACCGGCTGCAAGGTCACGCCCCATAAAATAAGGCTCCGTAAATCCGAAATCAATCTCTGTACGCTCACCGGCAAATGTTGTGGCAACCTGAAACTGCTGCCCTTTACCAAGAAAGTTACGTTCCGTCAGACGTATATCGGCAAGTGGTCCTTCGGATGTCGAGAAACCGGCACCAATCGAGAATTCACCAGTTGATTTTTCGGATACATCAACGTCAACAACACGTTTATCCGGCGCACTTCCTGGGCGTGTCTGAACATCCATTTTTTCGAAGTAATTCAAATCCTGAATATTTTTCTTGGATTGGGCCAGTTTTGAATTCACAAACGGGTCACCCTCAACCAACGTTAATTTACGGCGAATAACGCGATCTTCTGTACGAAGGTTTCCGTTAATATTGATACGTTCAACGAACAAACGCTGCGTTTCCCGAATATCAAACATAATATCAACGACATTACCCTCTCTATGACGTTTAATTTTCGAACGAATGGATACAAACGGGAATTGATTATTTTCAAGGGTCGTCGTCATATTGTCGATAGACTCTTGAATTTCATCACTATTATACCAATCACCCTTTTCGATTTTGATATCTTCCTTAAGCAGACTTGTATCAAAACCGGGCAATTGGGATGAAATATTAATATCGTCTATCTTAAATCGTTCACCCTCGTTCATAGTGAATGTCACAAAGAATTTATCACGTTCCGGCGATAGTTCCGCCACGGCAGATACCAATTCAAAATCAACGTAACCTTCTTTTAAGTAAAAGCGGCGAAGAAGCTCTTTATCAAATTCAAGCTTGTCCGGATCGTAACGGTCACTTTCAGACAAAAAGCGGTACCAAGCATATTCTTTGGATGCGATTTCACTGCGAAGACTACTGTCAGAAAAACGTTTATTCCCTACAAAGCGGATACTTTCGATTGTCGTAATTGGACCGTCATCAATTTCGAACACAAGGTTCACACGGTTTTGATCAAGCTGAATAATTTTTGGCTCGATATTCGCGGCAAAACGACCTTTGCGGCGGTAAATCTGGTATAAACGTGATACATCACTTTTAACACGGGCCTGCGTAAACACCTGACGCGGGCGAAGTTGAACCTCTGCCCGAAGCTCATCATCCTCAATTTCTTCATTACCTTCAAAGGCAATTTTATAGATAATCGGATTTTCTTTTACGGTAACAACAAGAACACCGCCTGTGTCTCGACGTAGAACAACGTCCGCAAACAAACCTGTACCAAACAGGCTTTTCAGTGCGCGGTCCAGATTTTCTTGTGTCATCGGGTCGCCGGGACGAACATCCATGTACGCGATAATAGTTTCCGGCTCAATACGCTGTGCACCATCAACCTGAATACGCTCGATACGTCCGGCCGATTCAGAAACATATGATTGTGCGTGAGCGGTCGTAGAAGAAGATATATTGCCGAAAGCAAGTGTGCAAATAATTGCCCCACAGACACCAAAACGACCAAATCTTGTTTGTCTAAAATTCATGTCCTAAATCATTAATACTAAAATGAAAAATATGCAATTAAGAAATTAACTGCACGATATCATTTAGGTTTGCGAAAAGCATTATGCCGACCAGAATGGCCAATCCCAAGCGAAATGCGTATTCCTGAATCTGCTCGGGAATCGGTGATCCTTTAACGGCTTCTATAGAATAAAATAGAAGATGCCCGCCATCAAGCATTGGAATAGGAAATAAATTAATCAACCCAAGATTTATGGATAAAATTGCCGTAAACATAATCAGGGCAAGAACACCATTCTGCGCCATGTCACCGGCAATGGCCCCGATACGGATAATACCGCCAAGCTCCGTCGCGCTTCTAACACCCGTAACCATCTGACCAAGAGCACGCAACGTACCGGCCGTTACTTCCCAAGTTTCAACAAATGATGCATTTACACTTTGGAAAATATTCATCTTAATTCGTTCTTCCGCCTTTTCGGCAAGGACAAGAATGGCTGGTTTACCCTCTTCGGCTTTCAAGAATGTTTCATTTTTCTCACGTGGCGGATTTACAATATATGTTTCGGTAGCCTCGCCCTTTTTAAAGGTCACGGTGAACTGACGACCCATATTTTGTTTTACCACTTCGACCTTTTCGGCTTTATCGGCTTCTGTGAGGTCCAATCCATTTACAGCAACCGCCTTTTCAACATTAAACCCGTCATTAGGACCGACAACGCCCAATAATCCACGGGAATGCTTAAACCCGAAACGGTCTTCCGATGTGACTTTATACGGCACGGCTTGCAGAACCATTTCCTGACCATCACGATCAATTTTGATTTCAAGTTGCTGATCCAGAGAAATGAGAACCTCGCGGCGAATTTCATCAAAACGTGTTATTGGCTTGCCGTTAATTTCAAGCACGCGGTCATGCGGTCTAAACCCTGCTTTATCCGCCGCACTTCCCTCAATAACTGCGGTGGCGACAGGCAGTGTGACAATACGGCCAGACATCGTAAACAGGGCCGCAAACAAAATTATCGCAAAAATGAAATTGATCGCCGGGCCGGCAAAAACGATTGCAGCGCGCTGACCAACAGATTTAGCAAAAAAAGCCTCTTTCTTTTCCGCATCGGTAAATTCCCGTTTTTCGCCCGTGTCTTCGTCCGTCACTTCATCCGTATGGCCACTGCTAGCCGGGTCGGTATCACCAAACATTTTAACGTAACCGCCAAGGGGAATAAGTGAAAAACTCCACCGTGTTCCGTGCTTATCGTCTATACCAAACAGCTCAGGACCGAACCCGATCGAAAATGTTTCAACCTTAACACCGCATAAACGCGCGATAATGTAATGCCCCCATTCATGGACAAAGACCAAAACCGTTAACACAAACAGAAACGTAATACCGTACGTCCATATATTTGATGCAATAAGCTGAAACAGGTCAAAAATAGTCATTTAAACTTCCCAATATTTAAGGTTTTGGTGCGGACGATACGAAATCATGCGCCTTGCGGCGTATGTCCATATCATGATGAATAATAGAATCTATATCACGCAAATCGTCAACCTT
>JAUICS010000189.1 GCA_030427765.1 Alphaproteobacteria bacterium | reverse complement strand
ATCTTTTTCAACACCATCCTGCGCCTTTGCGAGAGCACGCATGATGTCATTATCCGTAACTTCGTGTCCGGCGATTTGAATATCGATACTATCAATCTGGGATTTTGAATGGATACCGGGAACAGATAGAACCACATTCCGCAGCGGGTAGCTTTTCATCACACTGGCAGCCATATTTTCCGCCGTCTGAACCGTTTGGCGGATTGCCACCTCGGCCGCATCAATATCGATTACCGCACCGCTTTTAATACCCGCCGATGCCTGATGCCCAACGCCTACAATTTCCAAAGAATTGCTATCATCCGAAACACGGCCGATAATACAAACGATCTTGGTGGTCCCGATATCAAGGGCGGCCAGCAAAGAACCAGGTATGCGTGATGTATTTTTCTTCATAGACGGTTGGAAAGATTGGCGGTCACGTTTCATTCGTCCCGGTAACGGCATTATATTCTTTAACCGCACCAGGCTTCGTCTTTACAATAAGACGGTCATCCATACGGATATCAATGGATAGTATTTCTTTATCAAGAAGTTTTTTTGATTTGTTGATATCGGACAGCCGTTTTATGGCCAAGCCATAATCTTTTTCCGGCAAGAAAATCTGAACACCGGATTTAAGTGTTAAATCCCATCTGCGATCCCCCTGCCGCTGTGCAAACATGACATTCTGACCAATCTCCGGCTCCGCTGCCAACGTACGAACAAGTGTTTCTGCCGCAAATTCCGCGCCATCACCGGACACGGTAATAAGACTATTAAAACGGTTAATCTCCGCCGGACTGTATGACAATATAAACCCGTCTTTATCTATTAAAGAACGGACTCGGCCATCCTTATATATCGCAACCGGCGTGCGTTCCTTCACATTAATATGGATTGTATTCGGGAAATGGCGTTCAACGCGCGCCTCTTCAATCCAGCCAATGTCGGCCAAATCATCCGATATACGTTTTAGATCAACCTTTAATATCGGCTCCCCCGGTGTAACGTCGATAATTTCTTTTAAACGTTGCGGCGACGCATTATTACGCCCTTCAATCGTCAAACGCTCAACCGACAAGCCGGCATGCATGGTTTGCCGAAAGAAAAATTCCTTCCCGCCATCATACGCTTTCGCAATCTGACCAGACAGCACTAGCCACGACAGACATAAAAACAACGCAAGACAGACAACGCCAAATGCGCCAATACGAAATGTCAGCGCCTTGATTTTATCAACGACACCTGCAAAGAACTTACGTTTTTGCGATGCCGATTTTTTCCCTATTTTTTTACGTCGTGCAGCCATAAGCAAAGAATGCGTGGTTGAAAGAATTATGAACCCTGAATAATCCTATATTATCTGGAAATTGTTAGTGGTAGCAAGACTGCCGGAAAAGCTTTACACCGTTTTACCGATACGTTTGATTTCCCACTTTAATTCAACGCCCTTATCCTCGAGAACACGCCGCCGAACCTCATCACCAAGATTCTCAAGATCGGCCGCACTTGCATTGCCCGTATTGATCATGAAGTTACAGTGTTTTTCGGAAATCTGTGCCCCGCCAATTTTCAGACCGCGGCCACCGACAGAATCAACCAAATTCCATGCACGTGTATCGGGGGGAAGGTTTGCGGCCACCAGCTGCGCCGCCGAGGGATTGGCGAAGGTCGAGCCGCCTGTCTTTTCACGAATGGGCTGCGTCTCTTCACGTTTTACTTTAAGTTTCTCAAGATCATTTTTTATTTTCAACGGGTTACCGGAAACACCTGAGAGCGTTACACCAATAACAATCGCCCCGTCCGGTAATTCAATATTTCGATAGGAAATATCAAGATCATCCGGTTTTAAAACATTAATCTCACCGGCACGATTCATCATATGAATATCCACCAAAACATCTTTCATTTCAGTGCCGTAGCAACCAGCATTCATCCTAACAGCTCCACCGATTGCACCCGGAATACCAATTAAAAATTCAACACCCGCAATCCCCAATCTGGCGGCCTGGTTCGCAACCTTGCGATCAAGCGCCCCCGCCCCGACAAACAATGTCGTGTCATCTATCTGTGTAATCTCGCCAAACCCTTTCCCAAGACGAATTGTAATGCCGTCCAGCCCGCCATCACGAATGATCGTATTGGATAATGCACCCAAAACCGTTATGTCTTCATCCGGATTGTTTTTTAGGAAATCGGCTAACACCGCGCGCGTTTCAGGAACAAACAATACCTTCGCATTGCCGCCGGTACGAAACCATCCGGTTTTGCCAATCGGTACATCATGCTCGATACGTACAGTATATTCTTCAGTGGATGATATTGACGGGACGGCCATGATCGAGTTTATGCCCGTTTCTTTTCCGCATGTTCAAAAACATGTTCCAGGTGATGAGGAAGATCGTAAGACCATTTGGTAATATCACCCGCACCCAGACATACAACAATGTCACCCGGTTTTGCAATTGATGCAATATGTTCGGCAAGCCGTTCAACACAATCAACGGTGCTCACGTTCTGATGCCCATGATTACGCAAACCATCGGCCAGCGCGTCCTTGTCATACCCCTCAATCGGGTTTTCACCGGCGGGGTACACATCGGCAACGGCCACATAATTTGCACCGTTAAAGCATTTACAGAAATCCTCGAAAAGTGACTGTAGTCGTGAATAACGGTGTGGCTGGAACACCGCGATGATATTTGAATCCGGCTCTACAAGCGTCTGACGCGCGGCCTTAAGAACGGCTTCGATTTCGACCGGATGATGCCCATAATCATCGATAACAGGAATGCCGTTTACAACACCGGTTTTGGTAAAGCGACGCTTCACACCGGTAAAGTTTGCAAGCCCGTCTTTGATCTGGGTTTGGTTAATACCTATATCATGGCCGATGGCAATGGCCACAAGTGCGTTCTGAACATTATGTTGCCCCACCATATTCAGCGTAATGTCATGTATCGTTATATCGTGCCCATCCGACCGATGATCTGTTATGACAACATCGAATACGGATTTATCCAGTTCGAGACGTACATTTACCGCACGAACATCGGCCTGTGGGTTAAAACCGTACGTTATTATACGCTTTTCCGACACACGCGGGATAAGGGACTGCACCTCCGGATGATCAAGGCAAAGTACACCGAATCCATAGAACGGCAGGTTCTCGACAAAGACCTTAAACGCATTGCGAATATCATCAAAATTTCCATAAAAATCAGCATGTTCCATATCCATATTGGTAATCACACCTATGGTGGATGGAAGGCGTGTGAAGGTCCCGTCACTTTCATCGGCCTCGACAACCATCCAGTCACTTTCCCCCATACGTGTATTCGTCCCGTACGCGTTTACGATACCGCCATTGATGACGGTTGGGTCCAATCCCCCCTCCTCAAGTACACATCCGACAAGTGACGTTGTTGTTGTCTTTCCATGTGTACCGGCAATAGCCACCGACCATTTCAGCCGCATAAGTTCGGCCAGCATTTCTGCGCGGCGCACAAGCGGAATTTTGGCTTCACGCGCGGCAATAATTTCAGGGTTATCCGACTTGATAGCCGAAGAATAGACAACAACGGCGGCATTCTCGATATTTGATGCCTTCTGACCGATAAAGACCTCAATCCCTTTTTCGCGCAAACGGTCAACATTTGCCCCATCGGAAATGTCGGACCCTTGAACGTTGTAATCAAGGCTATGCAAAATTTCGGCAATGCCGCTCATCCCGATTCCGCCAATGCCAATAAAATGTATTTTTCCAATATCTTTAGGTAACGTACGCATTTAGTACAATTACGGTATGAAAGGCCCGTATGCAAAGAAAATTTTAAGCACGCGGGTTTTCGGAAAGTGTTTTTATAACAAGATTACCGAGATTCTTTGCAGCATTCGGACGGCCACATGCCGCGGCTTTTGCCGCCGCATCTTTTAAAATATACGGCTTTGTTATGAACTCAATCAGCCTTTTTTGAAGGACTTCCGATGTAAATTCCGCCTGATCAATCATCCAGCCGCCACCGTTTTCGGTAATGGATTGTGCGTTTACCTTTTGCTGCTGGTCCTTATGCCATGGATATGGAACGAATATCGCCGGACGGCCAACCACGGCAATTTCGGCCACGCTGCTGGCCCCCGAACGCGTAATGATGACATGC
>JAUICS010000188.1 GCA_030427765.1 Alphaproteobacteria bacterium | reverse complement strand
CTTGTTGCAAAAACCTTGATCGATAATATTAAAGGCCGTGATGTTGCCTGTCGTTACGGCGGGGAAGAATTTACAGTTATTTTACCGGATACGCCATTATCCGCCGCCGTGTCGGTTGCTAATGTTTTGCGGAAGTCTGTCAGCAGTAAGGAAATCATAAACCGTGTTACCGGTGAAAATTTGGGCCGTATTACCATGTCACTTGGTGCTGCGGAATCCGTGATTGGCGAAACAATCGAAGAATTGATCGAACGTGCGGATGCCGCCATGTATACGGCAAAACAAAATGGCCGTAATCAGGTTGCCGCGGCACCTGCGCCATCGCCGCGTAAAGAAAAACGTGAAGCCAGTTAGTCATCTTTACCATTCATCGTCGAAGGTTCTTATGGACCGTTACGTATCATAATATGAGCAATGTGGAACTGTATTCGTGATGATAACCCGTGAAGAGCATATTGCCCTTAACACGTTTGGTATGGGACCGCGGTTTTCCGATGTTCAGAATATGAACGGAAACCCGAAACAATGGATTCTAGGGCAAATTCATAATGCAAAACCACCTATATTAACCGGCGCAATGTCTGCATCCGGTGTGATACAGGCATTTTCCGATGTGCGTCAAACCAAAGATTCTGAAATTAAAAAAGCCATGCGTAAGGATTTTATGACGGATAGTCGTGAAACCTACAAAACGGCGATTGGTTTCTCTTTGAAACATGCCATTTTAAGCGATAATCCGTTTTTAGAGCGCCTGGTTGCATTCTGGGCAAATCACTTTACCGTGTCCGCCCGTGAACGCACATTGCTGTATGGGCTTGTTGGTCCGTATGAAAATGAAGCCATCCGCCCGAATATTCTGGGTAGTTTTTATGATCTGCTGCACGGTGTTGTGCGGCATCCCGCCATGCTTTTATACCTGGATAATGTGCAGTCTATCGGCCCGAATTCTTTGGCGGGGAAACGATCTGGTGAGCGGGGCCTGAATGAAAATCTGGCACGTGAAATTCTCGAATTGCATACACTTGGGGTCAATGGCGGATATACCCAAAAAGACGTAATCGAATTTGCCAAGATTTTGACGGGCTGGTCGCTTGGGACAGATAATGAATCGTTCATTTTTCGCCGTGGTGTGCATGAACCCGGTGATAAATTTTTATTAGGTAAACGCTTTGGTGCAGGGGTGAGTGAGGGACGTAAGGCGCTGCGATTCCTTGCATCCCATCCATCAACCGCGCGGTTTATATGCAAAAAACTTGCCGTTCATTTTATTCAGGATGAGCCCGCGCAACCGGATATCGACAATTTGGTTGAGGTGTATCTGAAAACGGAGGGTGATTTGCCGTCCCTTTATAGTGCGCTTCTAGATCTTGATTCTGTATGGAATACACCGGCCGATAAAATTAAAAGTCCGTTTGAATTTGTAGTGTCAACGGCGCGTGTTCTGAACATGAATGAAACGCATCTTGGCGAGGAAACGCTGCGCCGTTTTTATCAAACACTTGTGTTAATGAATCATCAGCCTTATGCCGCGGCATCACCGGCGGGGTGGGATGATAACGATAGTGCATGGATTTCACCTGATTCCGTGATGAACAGGCTTGAGTGGTGTTATGCGGTGGCGAATTATGTTCCTGCGGAACGCCGCCTTTATGACTGGATTTTATCGACCGTCCGGCCCGTTATGGATGACGACGATATCGCTTGGATCAATAAGGCACCGAGCCTGCGTGAAGGGATTGCGTTGTTGCTTGCAAGTCCCGCACATCAACGCCGTTAGGGGAGTGAAGATATGAAACGTTTTATGATAACACGGCGGAATTTTTTGCAAGGGTTGTTGGGTTCATTTGCCCTTATGGGTATGCCGGGATTATCCTTTGCAAATGCCAATACGGATATGCGCCTGGCCGTTATTATTTTACGTGGCGGTATGGATGGATTGGCGACGGCCATTCCATATGGTGATCCGAATTATCAATCCATTCGTGGACGTATGGCGGCGGAAACAGACGGTTTAATGCGGATGAATGATATGTTTGGGTTAAACCCCATTCTTGATCAGTTTCAGAACATGTATAACAAGGATGAGCTTTTGGTTTTACATGCCATTGCATCGCCATATCGTGACCGGTCGCATTTTGATGCGCAGAACATTCTTGAGATCGGCGGCACAAAGCCGCACGAGATGAAAAGTGGCTGGCTGAACAGGCTGGCGGCGGCAATAGACAATAAAAATAACCGTCTTGGAATTTCTATTGGTGCGGGGATGCCCCTTATTATGCAGGGGCAACAGCCGGTTGGGTCATGGGCGCCATCGACATTGCCGGAAGCCAGCGAAAATTACTTCATGCTTGCCCAAAAGATTTACAGTAAGGATGCGGCATTATCAAAGGCCCTTAATGAAGGTCTGGCGATTGAGGAGCAAGCAAATATGCTCTTTCACGACAAAAAAGACCGCGACATGACGCGCAAAAGTGTATCGCGTAATAATTTCCCGATATTGGCGGAGGCCACCGGAAAATTCTTAGGTGATCTCAATGGTCCGAAACTGGCTGTTGTGGAAATGGGCGGATGGGATACGCATATTGATGGCGTTGATGGTCGTACGACGGGCGGTCAGGTGACATTGAACCTGACACGGTTTAACGAGGGCATAGAATTATTGCGTGAAGGTTTGGGTGATACATGGAAGAAAACCGTGGTAGTCACGATGACGGAATTTGGGCGAACGGTAAAACCGAACGGTAGCGGCGGTACAGACCATGGCACGGCCAGTGCGGCATTCGTATTCGGCGGTGCGGTTAAGGGCGGCCGTGTTATTACCAACTGGCCGGGAATAGGTGAAAAAGACCTTTATGAAGGGCGTGATTTAAAACCTACCCTTGACTTGCGTGCGATGATGAAGGGGATTATTTATGATATGTATGGTTTGCCCGATGCAGCGTTGAATGCCGATATTTTTCCGGGTAGCCAGAATGTCGAACGCATAAAGGGACTAGTTAAAGTCTAACTCCTTAACGTGCATTTTCCATTTCATGTAGCGTTTCAATATATGGCGGCGGCAGTAATGTCGCAAGATGCGGCGTGAAATGCCCGCCCATTTCAATTTTCTGACCCCGCTGCCCACGAATGGCTGCGATAATCGTATCTGAATTACGTTTCAGTATTTCATGAATTGCTGTGAAACGTTCTTTCATTTGTAGGTCATTATCCTGTCTTGCGAGGGCGGCGGCCCAGTGTGTGGCAAGATGGATATGGTGTTCCCGAGTGTCCATGTCAGGCACTGCGGACGGCAGAAGTTTTTTATCAAGAATATCCATGATGGCTTCTGATAACGTATCGGCCAATATCTGTGCCTGTTCATCGCCGTTTTGTCCTTGGGTATCCAGAAGAATTTGAAGGGCCTGAAATTCCGCAATGGAATCCCATTTCAAAATACCCTCACGGCGCAGTTTTTGATATAGATCGGCCGCCGTTCCACCGGCACCGGTTTCGGCCATGATGTCCCCATTCAGCATATGAACTAGCGACATCATTTTTGAATTGCTGCCGAGCTCCAGTATCGGGAAGAGGTCGGTTAGATAATCGCGCCATACATTTCCGGTAATGGAAATAATATCATTGCCCTTGCGCATTTCGGTTAATGTATGCTCCATCGCATCTTCAGGCGACATTATGCGCAGGTCTATGTCGTTTACGTCACATGTTGACAGATACGCATTCACGGCCTTGATCATTTCCTTATCATGGGCTCGGTTTTCATCCAGCCAGAATAATCCGGTTTGCCCAAGCTCCGCCGTACGCCGCAGGCCAATTTCAATCCAGTTTTCAATGGCGGCATAGGTAGTGTGCGACATGCGCCATATATCACCCTTACGAACGTAATGGGAGGATACAACGTTTCCTGTATCGTCAACCACGCGGAAATATCCTCTGGTTGGGGCTTCGAATGTTGTGTCTTTTGATCCGTATTCTTCGGCACCCTCGGCAGACAGGCCAATATTACGGACACTGCCGCATGTCGCCGGGTCGATGGCACCATTGCGTTTCATATCATCAATGGCGCGGGCATAGGCGCCAGCATATGTGCTATCCGGAATGATCGCGCGTGTATCGTGGTATGTTGTTTTTCCATCTGTATCCTGA
>JAUICS010000187.1 GCA_030427765.1 Alphaproteobacteria bacterium | reverse complement strand
AGGCAAATCAATCTTGTTGAGTACAGGCAGAATCTCATGATCGGCCTCAATCGCCTGATACACGTTTGCAAGGGTCTGTGCCTCAACCCCTTGTGATGCATCAACAACCAAAATCGAGCCCTCACAAGCGGCAAGTGACCTGCTGACCTCATACGCGAAATCAACATGGCCCGGCGTGTCCATAATATTCAATTGATATTCAATTCCGTCTTTTGCGGTATAGGCCAGACGGACCGTCTGCGCCTTGATCGTAATACCGCGCTCCCGCTCAATGTCCATGGAGTCCAGAACCTGCTCCTTCATCTCGCGCTCCTCAAGGCCGCCACATGTTTGAATAAGGCGATCGGCAAGCGTCGACTTCCCATGGTCGATATGGGCGATGATTGCAAAATTTCGGATATGTTCGAGCGGTTTGGACATTACGATCTTTTACGGTGTATGGGGCAATAAATCAATGGAAATCAATGGGTTTGGAACATGAAAAAATATATTGTCATAACAATAAAAACAATATACCATAATTCAACTCAAGAGAGAAAAAAAGAGAATCAGAACTATGGAATATAATCACGGCGCATCATTAAAATGGTCTTTTCTAGGCGCGGCAATTGGTCTGGCCATTGGCAGCGCGTTAGCATTCGCGCAGACAGCTGGTATACCGGAAGCCGCGATTATGATTCCATTCACACTGGCAGGCGCCGGTATTGCCAGAACATTTCATAAGGACCATGGATATGAAGGCGAATTCAGTGCAGACGTTGAAGATGCATTGATTAAATATGGAACTTTGGTTCCAACAGTACTGGTTCTGCTAAGCCATGCCAGTGCGTTTACCCTTCCAGTATTCATGGCATCATTTGCATTAACAGGGGCCGTTATAGGAACATATGGTCTAATCAAGGATACATATGAGGTCCTTTCCCACAGAGACAACGGACCAACCGATAAAAATTCTGGTCCAGATATTGAATCAGGCCCAAATCAAGAAATTGTGCGTTTTATAATATAGAATTCAGTTCAACGTAATTCTTCACAAAGCGTCTTTTTTTGAAACCGCCCCTTTTCCTTTTGTCAATCACTCACTATGATTACTGATAGTAAACAATCTTTAATGCAGGTGACATATGGGCTCTTCCGAACTCGACGGTAAATATCTGGTTTCCACAACAACAAATTACCAAGGGCCTTTCGAGAAAAAAAGTGATGGTGAAACGCAAATCGTCAACGGACAAACAAACCGCCGTGATGAGGCCAATTGCCTTTGGACAAGTACATTTACGATCCTAAGTGAAGAAGAAGTGGAAATGGTGTCTGTCGCCGACCCTTATGAGGCCGATGACGATTTCGCCCTGACCCGTCCGGACGGCACGCCAACTTCGGATGCGGTTACGTACAGCGCAACCCTCAAAATGAACCGCAAAGGCGATAAAATCCAGCTATCCGGCAAAATCCGTTACGGAACAGAAATTGTGTTTATCACAATGCGACGCATCGGTGATGTGGAAGGGTAAAATCTACATTACTGCGGCACAGCATGATGTGCCCCTTTACATTACCCAATTACCCCTTAAAGTGATCGCATGAGAAAAATTGCATTGATCCCTTACGCCTGTGGCGCCGGGGCAGGCATTCCCGGATGCGGAGGAGCACCGGAATACGCAGAGCAGGCAGGGTTAGACACAAAACTGAAAAACGCCAACCGCGACGTTAAGTGGCGTGAGAAGCCACGCAACCTTAAGGATGCGGAGGCCCGCGACAATCTCTATTCCCGCGAAAACCGTGTACAATGGCACCTACGCAAGGTGCATGATATGGTAAAATCATCTATCGAAGATGGTGAAACACCTGTCGTCATTGGCGGTGACCATTCCGTTGCCGCCGGTTCAATCGCCGGTTTATCCTCCACCCTGAAAGACGGCGAAACCATTGGTGTTATCTGGGTAGACGCGCATCCGGATATAAATACATTAGACAGCTCCGATTCCGGAAATTATCACGGCATGCCGATTGCCGCCCTGCTTGGAATCGATAAACAAACCAGTGCTTTTTTTGAAATCACAGCCCCCGTTTTAAAGCCTGAAAATATATTTTATCTCGGCATTCGCAGTATTGACCCATCCGAAAATACATTGATCGGCCAGCAAGGCATCGCGCATCTTACGGCCGAAGACGTAAAAAAACTGGGCCTTCGCGAAGCGTTTAAACAGGCGCTTCATCACCTTCGTCATGTTCATAAACTGGTTATGTCATTTGATCTGGACTCCCTTAACCCCGATGAAGCACCGGCCGTTGGTACCCCCGTCGAAAATGGATTATCACTCGTCGATGTTGTAACCGCGCTCAATGAAGCAAAAAACGATCGCGCATTCGATATGGTTGAAATTGTTGAATTTAATCCTAGTCAGGACGGACATAAAAAAACCTACACGGCCATGGAACGTGTTCTTGACGCGGCCCTTCCTTAGGCGGCGATACGTCCATCACCATCCAAAAACGATTGATATGTCTGCGCCAGTCCATCCTCAAGGGATATTGACGGTGACCATCCAAGTGCCGACAACTTCGATATATCCAGCACCTTTCGTGGTGTCCCATCCGGCTTCGATGGATCAGTACGTATAACACCACCATACCGAACGACCGTCGCAATCATCTTGGCTAAATCGATAATGGGAATATCAACGCCCGTGCCAATATTGATATGTATGGGTTGATCATAATGTTCAAAAACATGCAATATGGCAGATGCCGCATCATCAACATGAAGAAATTCACGTTTCGGTGTTCCCGTCCCCCAGATTACAACGTCACTGGCGCCATTGCATTTGGCCTGATGAAACCGTTTCATAAGAGCAGGTATAACGTGTGAGCGTATATCATCATACATGTCCCCCGGCCCATATAAATTGCACGGCATGACACTGGTATAACGCCGCCCATATTGCCGTGAATAAGCCTCACACATTTTCAATCCGGCTATTTTTGCGATGGCATATGGCTCGTTTGTTGGCTCCAGCGCCCCCGACAACAATGCGTCTTCTTTTATCGGCTGCTCGGTACACTTGGGATAAATACAGGACGACCCCAGATATACCAAACGATCCACGTCATACGCATGTGCGGCATGAATTACATTCTGGGTAATGGCCAAATTATCGTAGACAAACTGTGCGGGCTCATTTTGATTGGCCAATATGCCGCCCACCCGCGCGGCGGCCAGGATTACGGCATCCGGTCTACGCTCGGATACCCAGTCGTCAACATCTTGCTGCCGTGTTAAATCGAGGGCCTTTCGATCAACCGTCAGGACGTCACAATCATAAGCCCTCAACCGACGACATAGCGCACGCCCAACCATGCCGTTGTGCCCGGCAATCCATATACGTTTATTGTTTATCGGAAAAATCGGTTGATTAGTTTTCATTTGCCCGTTGATCTTTGTTTACGGTCTTTATTTGACCATATACAGGATCATGCGATTGGCGCTCCACGTCAATCATTTCACGCAGAATTTGTGATAGTGTATGACGCGGGAACCATCCAAGTTCACGTACGGCCTTAGATGCGTCACCACAAAGAAACTCTACCTCGGCAGGACGGAAAAACTGTTCATCAACTTCGACAACGGTGCGTCCATTACGGGTATCGACACCAATTTCATCAAGGTCTTTGCCTTTCCAGTCTAGAAATACACCCATCTGACGAAATGCCAATGTCACACAATCACGCACGGAATAAGATGTGCCGGTGGCAAGAACAAAGTCATCCGGTTTTCGTTGCTGCATCATCATCCACATGCCTTCAACATAGTCGGCGGCATGCCCCCAATCACGTTTTGCATCCAGATTACCAAGTTTAAGAACGTCCATTTCACCGCGCTCAATTGCAACAACAGCTTTGGCAATTTTCTGGGTTACAAAATCATCGCCCCGAAGCGGGCTTTCATGGTTAAACAGAATACCGTTTACGGCGAACATACCGTAACTTTCACGGTAAAGTTTTGTCATGGTAAAGGCATATGCCTTGGCCGCCGCATAAGGTGATCTTGGATCAAGCGGCGTTGTTTCACATTGTGGTGGCGGGTTATTGCCAAACAATTCCGACGTTGAGGCCTGATAAAAACGTGTTTTGTCCTTCAAGTCACATGTACGAAG
>JAUICS010000186.1 GCA_030427765.1 Alphaproteobacteria bacterium | reverse complement strand
CTTAACAATTCCGGAAAATATTCGTTCCGTTACGGCCGCGAGGTTTCGAATTTTGGCCAGTTACTTCCATGGTATTTCTTCACCCATTATGGCATCGACCCGAAAGAGCATTTTACCGAGGTTGCCTATAGCCATTTTCGTGACAATATCACCACCATTGCAAATAAAAAGATTGATATCGCCGTCAGCGATACATCCTACATGTGCGAGAAACATATTAATGAAACAGATTGCCGTGCAGATCAGGAATTGCCAGATGACGTAAAGAATGTACGCGTCATCTGGGAATCACCATCAATACCGATGAATACACTGGCATTTCGTAAGAACTTTAACAAAGATCTCGGGCAACGCGTACGTGAATTTTTCTATGGTTACGGCAAAACAGAACGTGAGGCGACCATTCTAAGCAATATTGATTTCTATAGAATACAAGGGTTTGCGCCGTACGAAAATTATGATTTGCAATATCTATGGCATGCCCATCTTATGAAACGCAGCACACGCGGTGATATTACAATTGACCGTGATGCCGTTATAATGCTGAATACCCCGTATCAGGATACCCAACATTATTATAATTATTAGGATACTTCCATCGCCAAACGGTATGGCGTACGACCGTCATTTTCGAATTCATCCACCGCAATAACAGACTTCGCGGCTGCGCGTGCGGCATCCACAATGGCAAGCTTATCCGCCGGAATGTCGGCAGGGTCAATACCCGCCTTACGCGCGGCGCGTAAAATGGCATCGGCCTCCGCCGTTTTATGGAAGGCTGCGTTGAACGCGGCGACGCTATCTTTATCCGCATCGGCAGGTTTGTAAATACCGTCCGTCAGACGTTCACGAACATCGCCCGGATTAAGAATTGTCTGCGCAACCTTATGATCGAGTTTATCATCGGGTTTCCAGCGGCGTGTTGCCATTTGGTAAAACGGGAATACCGCACCGCGCAGGAAGAATGCCGCAACAGGGTTTGGGAAGTTACGGATCAAATCATCAAACGCCTGCTCTGCCTCACTTAAAGAATGGCGAACAGACCATTCCAGAAGAACACGGTCCTCCTCAGGACGGCCATCGTTTTCAAATTTCTGAAGTGCCGCAGATGCCATGTAAAGATTACTCATCACGTCACCGAGGCGTGCCGATAAGCGTTCCTTACGTTTTAGGTCAGTTTGTAGCAGCATGAAGCTGGTGTTCACCGCCATATTGAAGCCCGCACTTAAACGGTTAATGTGGCGGTAGTATTTTTTGTTTTTTGAATCCACATCCGATGGAATAGAATTGTGGAACATGCTCGGCATAAACGTCTGCACCGCACGGACAAGCGTATCGGCCACCATACCAATGCCCTGACCAAGGAACGTCAGAGTTTTGCCGTCTTCCATTGCATTCAGGGTTTTTAGAATACGTTTATGTGTACGCACGCCGCCCTGACCAAATATAATCATGTTACGTGTCATGATATTCGCGCCCTCAACCGTAATCGCAATCGGCAAAGCCTGATACACACGGTTAATAGGATTTCCTGGGCCGGAAATGACGGCTTTACCCGCCAGAATATCCATGGCGTCATCAATGGCAGTTCGCAAATTTTCCGTCAGGTGATATTTGGCAATCGCGGACGGGATAACCGGCTTCTCACCATTATCAACCATACGTGCCGTTGAAATACGTGTTGCATCACTTAAGTAGGAAAGGCCGGCGATACGTGCAATCGCCTCTTCAATCCCCTCAAATTTACCAACGGACAAGCCAAACTGCTTCCGCACGGCGGCGTAGGCACCGGCAACATAGGCGGATGTTTTCATACCGGCGACAGACAAACTCGGTAGGGAGATGGAACGGCCGATCGATAGGGCCTCCATAAGCATACGCCATCCCTGACCGGCATTATCCTGCCCGCCGATAATGGAGTCGACCGGAATCGTTATGTCACCGCGAATGGTGCCGTTTTTGAATGATACATCCATCGGGCGAAGGCGGTTTCCAACCTCAAGACCCGGCGTGTCGCGCGGAATAACGGAAAGCGTAATACCCGGATTCTCCCCTTTACCAAGCAGGTTCTTCGGATCTTCCAAATCATACGCAATACCCAGAAGTGTCGCGATCGGGGCAAGCGTAATATAACGTTTTTCAAGGTTTTTAATGCGGATAACGGGTTGACCGTCCGGCCCTTCTTCCACGACACCCTTACTGCGCAGGCTTGTGGCATCGGAGCCGGCCTCCGGCTCTGTCAAACCAAAACATGGAATGTCCTGACCAGTGGCAAGACGTTTCAGGTATTTGTCTTTTTGTTCCTGTGTACCGTAATGGGCGATAAGCTCACCGGGACCGAGCGAGTTTGGAACCATCACATTAATCGCGGCAGAGATGGAACGGCTCGCCAACTTCATCACAACGGCGGAATGAAGAAGGGCCGAAAATCCCTTTCCGCCATATTCTTTTGGAATAACCAGACCAAAGAAACCGTTTTTCTTGGCAAATTCCCATGCCTCGGGAGGCATGTCTTTATCGTCACTATTATGAATTGCCCAGTCGTCCAGCATGTCGCAAAACTCGTCAACCGGCCCGTCCAAGAACGCCTGTTCCTCATCCGTTAATGTATCATCCTGCAAATCGGCAAGAAGTTTCCAGTCCGGGTTTCCGTTTGTCAACGACCCTTCAAATCCCACCGTTCCGGTTTCAAGTGCAATACGTTCTGTTGGTGATACAAGGCGTTTTTTTGCCATTTTGGGCATCTCCCCATTCTTCTATAAGTTTTTCTTAATAATGATAATTTAAGGTATCTCACAAAAATACTATGTCAATCTGCAATGCACAAAAAAACGGCGGACATAACGTCCGCCGCTTCTGGGGTAAGAAACCTTTTACCCGTTTAAAACTCGAAACTGTAACGTGCCAGTGCACCAAGGATAGTCGTGTCGACATTGCCTTCTTCCGTTTCGCGCCATCCGGCCTCAAGCGTTAGGCCGTTTTGGAAGTCATATCCGCCGGAAAGCTGGAATAGGAAATCGTCATCATCACGACCTGTCTGGTAATCAACATTACGGGATGTGGCACCGGCCGTAACATTCCAGACCTCATCAATTGTCACGACGGCACTGGCATACACATACTGGTTATCATCATTTGAACCGTCGTAATTCGAGATATCAACGAATTCAACCAGACCATCAACCGATACACGGTCCGTGACATTAACAACATGGCCAAGCGTTAAGGCAACGCCCTGCTCATCATCACCGCCAGTATTGGCATCGCCCTCCGCCAAATGACGAATAGCGGCCTTATAATACAGGCCATCAACATTCAGGATGTTTTCACCCTCAATTGACACAACAAAGGATGAGAAATCCTCGGTATTACTTGCGCCGCCATCGGCTTCATCAAGATCGCCGCGTTCCTGTATGATCGAATCGGACAAAAATGATGTATCGGCAAAAAACGTGCTGGCCGTTATAACATGCGTACCGTTTTCCTGCGCATCAATCTCATAAGAACCTCCGAAGCCGATTTTTTCCGTTATTTCGTAATCCTCGGCAAAATCCTCGCTCCAGATTCCGCGGCCGAAGTCCCAGCCAATACCAAAACCCGGATTGAATTTACCTGCAAATGCCGTCCATGGTCCCTTTTCGTAATTCAATTTGATTTCCTCGATAAAGATACCTTCTTCATCAAATTCTGTGTCTTCACCCGGATCAAAATCAAGAACAGGTTCCAAAACCGCGACGCCATCGATATAAAAATTTTCTGTAAACTGAAGTGTCGGTGCAACTTCGGTTCTCAAGAACAAATTATTGCGTTCTTCGTTCGGGTCATCGGAATCCGTCGCCCATTCATTTTGAAGTTCTATCACAACTTCACCGGATAGTTCGGGATAGAAGGATGTTTCGTCTGCTCGTCCTTCAACTGGGCAAGCCAAACCAATTATCCCTGCAAACAGGGCGATATTTAAATAACGTGAATGCATAATTATCTCTCTTACTCTTATTAAAGCCTTTGTTTTGCTACGTTATAATGTAACAAATTTATTTGTATATCCTCATTTTAAAAAATTTCCAGCTACAAATGATGATGATTATTAATCATAGCAGCTGGATTTTTATGCAAGCCATAAAATGTATTATCCGTTAGACTGAACGTATTTTTTATAAGTGGTGATATGACCAAGAAT
>JAUICS010000185.1 GCA_030427765.1 Alphaproteobacteria bacterium | reverse complement strand
ATTTCGAACCGCCGTCACCGGATTATGACCCGGTATGTTTGACCGATGAAAATGCCATTCCGATCTTGATAGAAAGTCACGGATGGGCGCATTTTTGAAAAAAGTATGTTTTCATACTTTTCTTATTGTTAAGCGTTGATTTTGCGGTATAAACGGTTCACATTAACATGAATAATTTTGATCAAATAAATGACTTGAGGCAAATATGGCAGAGATAAAAGTCCCATCACTTGGCGAATCCGTAAGTGAGGCAACAGTTGCCCAATGGCTGAAGAAAGAGGGCGAAACGGTTGGCAAAGACGAACCGGTTGTTGAGCTGGAAACCGATAAAGTTACGTTAGAGGTTAATGCACCGGAAGCAGGTGTTATTACAAAAATTCAGGTGAATGAGGGCGATGCGGTCACGGTCGGTGCGATTTTAGGAAGCGTTGAGCAAGGGGCCGCGGCAAATGACGCAGGCGCAAAGGCGGCGGCATCAACGACACAAGCAAAAACAGAATCCAAGCAAAATCAAGCAAAAGGCACAGGTAAAATGGAAGATATTGTTGTACCAACACTCGGTGAATCGGTTAGCGAAGCAACGATCGCACAATGGTTAAAACAAGAAGGTGAGCAGGTTGGCAAGGATGAACCGCTTGTTGAACTTGAAACTGATAAAGCAACAATGGAAGTAAACGCACCTGCTGGCGGCGTTTTGAAATCGATCAAGGCGAAAGCGGGCGAGACAGTTGAAATCGGTAGCTTGCTAGGTCAGTTGGAAGTTGGCGCAGAGGCATCTTCCGGACCGGCAAAACCGGCCGCTGAAAGCAAGCCTGCTGCGGCATCATCAGAGAGTACAGCAGAACACAAATTGTCACCTGCCGTTCGTAAACTGGTTGATGACGAGGGTATTGATCCATCACATATCACTGGCACAGGCAAAGATGGCCATATTACAAAAGAAGATGTTTTGAATTACATGGAGGAGGCCAAGACGGCCGCAAGCACTCCGGCGCCGGAAGCTATTTCACCGGCACCACCAAAAAGTGCAGAAAAACCGCGTCCGGCCGGGGAACGTGAAGAACGCGTACGCATGACAAAACTGCGTAAGAGCATTGCAAAACGTTTGAAAGAAGCGCAAAACACAGCCGCCATGCTGACAACATTCAATGAAGTTGACATGACTGCGGTTATGGATTTGCGTAAGCAATACAAAGAAGTGTTTGAAAAGAAACACGGTGTGAAACTTGGTTTCATGTCTTTCTTTGTAAAGGCCGCGGTAAATGCACTAAGTGATCTTCCGGCCATTAATGCGTCTATTGATGGTGATGACATTGTTTACAAAAATTACTACAACATCAGTGTTGCGGTAAGCACGCCGCAGGGGCTTGTTGTTCCTGTCGTTCGTGACTGTGATGAAAAATCAATGGCGCAAGTCGAGAAAGACATTATGGACATGGGCGCGCGCGCGCGTGACGGTAAATTGGGTCTGGATGAAATGACCGGCGGCACATTCACAATTACGAATGGCGGTACGTTTGGATCACTTCTGTCTACGCCAATTATAAACCCGCCGCAAACGGCCATTCTTGGAATGCATAAAATCCAGCAACGTCCAATGGTTATGCCAGATGGTTCAATTCAGGCACGTCCAATGATGTATCTGGCACTGTCTTATGACCATAGACTTGTTGATGGTAAAGAAGCCGTTACATTCCTTGTGAAGATTAAAGAGGCGATTGAAGATCCTCAGCGTCTAATCCTAAGCATTTAATTGATTTCAGTGATTTGAATATACAAAATTGGTGTGTTCAAATTGTACCGTGCGACTGCACGGCGGCCTTTTGGCCGGAAGCCAAGCGAACTATAGTGAGTGCTGGCGATTGAGGATGAATAAAAATGAGTGTTTTTTTATTCATAAGATTTCTAAGAGGCGACTTTTAAAACCTCTTCACGTACATTTTCGAATTCTGTGACGATACTGGATACAAGGGTATCGTCATATTCGCCGTTTTCGGATTTTTCCTGCAATGTGGCACTAAGATCACCCAGTGTATTTGCGCATGCAGACCGCGCAGCACCTTTCAGGCTATGCGCACTTTCACGCAGTGTATGAAGGTCTTTGTTATTTGATGCGTTTTGCAGTTCATCGATAATTGATGATGTCATATCGATAAACATTTTCATCATTTCAATGGCTTGGTCGCGGTCGCCACCAATCATTCCGGCGACGGCATCCAGATCTATTGACTTAAATTCATTGTCGTTTGATTCTTCTTTGGCGCTTTTATCTTCTCCGGCATCTTTCCCGGATTTTTGTTTTTGCTCCTCCGGTGAGGTGAGGCCCCAACGCATAAACATACGCTGCATTTGCCCCATGGTGACGGGCTTTAACAGACATTCATCAAAACCGTGACGCATATACACTTCGCGCTGTGCCATCTGAACATCGGCGGTCAGAACGATAACCGGCATGCGGAATTCGTCGTCTTCGTCTTCGACATTCTTTTGCTTTTCCCAAAGGCGAACATGTTTGATTAGCTCATACCCATCCATTTTTGGCATGTGCAGGTCACTGATTAGCAGGCCGTATTCATTATTTTGTATCTCTTCGAATGCTTCCTCTCCATTTTCGACGAAGGTGGCATCAATACCTAATTTAGCAACTTGACGTTTCAGTACGTCTTGTACGCTTGGTGTATCCTCGGCAATAAGAACACGTTTAGGTCCGTCATTGTTGACATGATGGCTTGCGGAGGCAACATCGCGAACGGCTTCGCCAAGTCCAAGACGGCTTGCCGGTTTTGAAAGATACTTAACGCCAAGTGTTTTTAATGTTTGCTGCAGGCCGATATCATCGCGTACCGTATACATGACCATGCCGGTTGACGGACGGTTCTTGATAATAAATTTAATGACCTCAATTCCCAGTCCATCAGGAAGACCCTGGTCAATAATGGCAACATCAAACGGACGATGTTTTGTCAGCTGTATTGCCTCCTCGACCGTTGCGACACTTTCCACCTGCGCACCCATGGAGTTGAGGGAGTTTACAATTTCTTTTGCGCCGCGCGGGTGGTCCTCAACGGATAGAACAGAAATACCGTCCAGTTTCGGTAATTTTAGGACGGCTGCATCTATACTCACGGGCTGTGTCGGGATTTCGAACCAGAATGTTGACCCTTTTCCTTCGACACTATCTACACCTATAACGCCGCCCATAAGCTCAACAAGCTTTTTACAAATCGACAGGCCGAGGCCGGTGCCGCCAAATTTACGGGATGTTGAGCTGTCTGCCTGTGTGAACGGTGAAAAGAGCTTTTTTCGGGCCTGATCAGACATGCCGATACCCGTGTCAACAACCTCAAAACGGATAACGATATTGTCATCGGATGGCGTTAACACTTTCGGATTAGTGTTGGCCTTAAGCGTAACGGACCCTTTTTCCGTAAATTTCATGGCATTGCCAAGCAGATTCATCAAAACCTGACGTAAACGCGTTGGATCGCCGACAATAACGGGCGGAACGTCCTTATCAATATCCTCTTTTGACTGTACGTTCCTGTCGAGGAAACGGGCCTGTAATGCCTCGATAACGCCTGCTGCAAGGGTACGTACGGGCACTTCAAAATTATCAAGCTCCATACGTTCGGCATCGATTTTGGCAATATCAAGAATATCATCCAGAATTTTCAAAAGGCCGCTTGACGAGTCCTTTGCCGTTTGAATCATATCCAGAATAGTCTGGTTTTCGGTTTCATCACCCATCAGTTCGAGTAACCCATACACGGATTGCAGCGGCGTTCTGATCTCGTGACTCATCGTGGCGAGGAAATTTGCCTTCATTTGTGCCATGGCGTCGGCTTCTTCCACCGCTGCCTTTAAGCGTTCTTCAGATGATTTGCTGGCGGAAATATCATTGGCCCATAGGGCGTAGTATCGTTTTTGGTTGATCGTCACCTTTTCAATGATGATTTTGGCCCATTTATTGTTTTTGGGATTGTGCTCATTCTCCTCATCATTGTCGAAAATGGGCATGGTCGATTCATTGGGCGGGGTTGGTCCCTTTAATTTTTTTGCCAGCATTTTCATGCTTTTGCTGGGCCAGACATCATCGACATTCATGCCGATCGGGTTGTCCGGACAGTCATCTTGAAGGAGTTCGCGCATTGTATCATTTATAAAGCGAACGCCGAGGTCCTGACGGTC
>JAUICS010000184.1 GCA_030427765.1 Alphaproteobacteria bacterium | reverse complement strand
ATCGTACCTATGGATGTGGGTAACTTTCCGCCCACAAAATCAACGATATTCTTTTCGGGTACATACAAATGATCGCATTGTCGCTTATTTTCATTCATGTTTTTAAATCCGTTTTATTGCGTCCTACGCTTGCCGTTATTCTTCTTGTTTTAATGAATGCACAGGTACTCGCGGCAGAGGAGCGTCTACTGACCGTTTATGACAGCGCACCGCCATCCGTAATGGCATTGTTCGGATATCAGGAACAGATTAACAATCTGGACGGCACGACATACCATCGTTCGCATTTTCCGGTCGCTGCGCAGCCCTTATATCAACACAACAATGTCTATGTCGGCTTGGCAGAGCCACGCCCCGTTATTAAAATCCGCGTGGATATGAACAGTGACTATTATAAAAACTACATTACGGGCCTTATCAAAAATATTCTTATTGATGATCCATATGCCGCGTTTGAAGTGGTGGCCGTGCACCCTAGCCGCACCAGTCCGCAGAACATTGCATTATTGAAACGCCGTTCGATGCGCCATGCCGAGGCCGTTATGGATATCGTCGAGCACACAATGAATGACCATACACATTACAGACGCCTTCGTATGTCAACCTCACCAGATCTGGAAGTCCACGGCAGCGAAGTGCACATCTACGTTGATAGCAAAATTAATTATAAATACAGCGGCCCAATACACGGCCTGCGCACCGACGACGGTTATCTGTAAGCTTTTAGATTAAATTCACTACCCTCCTTAAATATTACCTCTCTGATTACTACCTCGCCGCCCCTCACCGGGCGGCAACTTTTTATGGTCAAATTTGACATAACAATGTTGATTATTGCATAAATGATCACAAGTTACATTTTGTGCTTGATTTTTAAACGTGTAATAGGGGATAAGGGCATTATGTTTTTGACAGCAGATAACATATCGCGTTTCGCGACATCTTCTCAAACAGGCGGCATGTCATGTTGCCGCAACTGCTGCATGTGTTGTTGCAAATCTTGTTGTATGTGCTGCATGGGTTAATCCCGCACATAACCAGATTACGAACACCAACAACATAAACAAACATATTTTCATTTTTTACATTTTTGGACAGAAGCCATGAGCGATAAGGACCCTTACTCAAAAGTTGAGCACGTCAAAACATTGAGCCGCAATTTGCGTGGAACAATCACGGAAAGCATCGAGAATACATCCACGATTAAATTCACGGATGATGATTATGAATTGCTAAAATTCCACGGCACGTATCAAGGTTACAACCGTGACACGGCGACGGAGCGTAAGAAGCAAAAGCTGGATAAAGAGTGGGAATTCATGGTCCGTGTCAAACTGCCCGGCGGGCGTATTAATGCCGCACAGTATCTGGCACTTGATAATTTTGCGGACGACTACGCGAACGGAACACTGCGCATTACATCCCGTCAGGGCATACAGTTTCATAATATCCTGAAGGGTGAGCTCCACCCAATGATTTCGGCGATTAATAAGGCACTCATGACTACACTAGGTGCCTGCGGTGACGTCGTGCGCAACGTGATGTCATCGCCATCGCCAGTGAACAAACCCGTCTATGTACAAATTCAAAAAGACGCGGAAATTCTGAATGATGAATTGATGCCCACAACACCCGCATATCATGAAATTTGGGTTGATGGCGAGAAGCATTTTTCGGGTCAGGAAAAACCGGACCCGTTATACGGTGAGCGCTGGTTACCGCGGAAATTCAAAGTTGCCCTTGCCCTGCCCGAAGACAACACGATCGATGTTCTAACAAACTGCATCGGATTAATTGCCGTCATCGAAGATGAACAGATAATTGGATACAACATGTATCTTGGTGGCGGACTTGGCATGACACATAATAAGCCGGAGACATATCCGCGCCTTGCCTCCCCCATTACCTATGTCCCGCGCAGTGACCTTATTGATGCCGTAAAGGCGGTTGTAAAGCTTCAGCGCGATAACGGCGATCGTTCAAATAGAAAACATGCACGCCTGAAATACGTTGTTGAGGAACAGGGCGTTGAATGGACCAAACGAACACTTGATCACTATTTCGGACGGGAGCTCGAAGACGTTCGCCCTATTCCTGACCTCGAAGTTGCCGATCACATGGGATGGCATATTCAGGATGCAGAGAAAGATACATGGTATCTCGGCCTGCATGTCTCTAGCGGCCGCGTAAAAGATGACGGCGACATAAAACTTCGGTCCGCACTTCGTCAAATTGCCGAAACACTAGGGATTTATTATGTCTTGATGCCGACCGAAGATATTCTTATTTGTGACGTACAGGCAGACCAAAAAGATGTCATCGAGTCCATTTTAAAGGAATATAGCGTCCCACATTCAAAAGATGTTCCGGTAATCGAAAAATGGGGCATGAGCTGTGTTGCGCTGCCAACCTGTGGAAAAGCATTGGCCGAGGGCGAACGAGCCCGCAAACCGATATTTGATTCCATTTTAAAAGTTCTTGAAAAACATAATCTGGACAAAGAACTTATTTCCGTCCGCATTACTGGATGCCCGAACGGATGCTCCCGCCCATATGTTGGTGATATTGGCATTGTGGGGCGTACACCGGACCATTACGCATTATTTGTTGGTGGTTCGTTTGTCGGAACACGCCTGTCATATAAGGTCGAAGATCGCATTCATATCGACAAAATTGCCGAGACGCTGGAGCCCTTATTCATCGAATATAAAGACCACAAAAACCATAACGAAAAATTCGGAGACTTTTGTGACCGCATTGGAAAGGACCGTGTCTTTGATCTGCTTGAGAAAAAGGAGGCCGCATAATGCTTCCAATTCCGCTTAATTATGAATATGTCCGGTTCGTTTTGGTTGGAAACGGCAGACTGGCGGTCAACCGTCTGACGCAGCTTCTTGAGGCCGGCGTCAAAGACATTCGTGTATTCAGCCCTGCTCCATCGGCAGAACTGAAAAAACTGTATAGCAATATAATTGAAAAACTTCCATCAGAGAATGACATTTCATGGGCCCATATTGTTTATATCGTCGATCTGGATGCCAATGACGCGGAACACCTTGCGCAAATGGCACGTGATAAAGGGACACTTGTTAACGTAGAGGACAATATTCCGTTTTGTGATTTCCATACGCCATCAATTGTACGGCGCGGTGATCTTATCTTTTCAATTTCAACCAAGGGTAAAAGCCCGACACTCGCCAAACGGCTGCGATGTTGTATCGGCAATTTATTCAAATCCGATTGGGACCAAAAACTCGACAGGCTTCATAACGAACGAATGCGATGCCGGGAACAAAACATGGCGATGAAAGACGTCGCAAACGAAATTGATAGATTTATTACAAAAACTGGATGGTTGAAAAATGTCTGTGAATGCCAACGAACAGGGCAAAAATAAAAAATTTGCTGCGCTAGAAGCTGATGTCAAAAAACTTGACGCGGCCCACGGCAAATTAAGCAGCACGAACGTGCTGGAAAAAATGATTGGTGATGTTTATATAGGGCGAATTGCACTCGTGTCCTCATTCGGGACGGAGGCTGCGCTCCTGCTCTCCCTTGTTGCCGAGATTGATAAAAACACGCCCGTTATCTTTTTGGACACGCTGAAACACTTCCGCGACACGCTTCAGTACCGCGATCAACTGATCGAAAACCTAGGCCTCACGGATGTGCGGTCGGTAAAGCCTGATTTCAGTTTCCTGAAAGAAAAAGATCCGGAAGGGAAATTGTGGAGCACAAATCCTGATATGTGCTGTCACATCCGTAAAGTACTTCCGCTTGAAAAGGCTTTATCGGGGTTTGATGCATGGATCACCGGACGCAAACGCATTCACGGCGGTCTGCGTAAATCACTGACCATGTTTGACCATGATGACAAACGCATCAAAATTAATCCACTTGCGTATTGGACCGATGCGGAAATTGATGCCGAATGGGAAAAACGGGACCTGCCTGAACATCCGCTGGTGCAGTGGGGTTATACCTCTGTAGGTTGTGAGCCTTGCACCTCGAAGACAAAACCGGGTGAAGGAAAACGGTCCGGACGCTGGACCAAATTCGACAAACAGGAGTGCGGTATTCACCTGCTTGAAAATGCCTACGACAACATCGGCGACAGTATTTAAGGGTAATAGAGAGGAATAGACATGAAAAATTTACCAAATTTTGATGATGGAACCGTGTGGATTG
>JAUICS010000183.1 GCA_030427765.1 Alphaproteobacteria bacterium | reverse complement strand
CGGCTTTGTATCCTGAAAGGTTCGCCTGTGACGACAGAACGTCCATTGATTGCGCGCGGCTGATCCGTGGAATTAACTCCATGGCCATGGCTGTCACGTTCTTGGACGCGCAAGATTCGATAACCGCCTGACTTTGATACGGGTTAAACAGGCCAATGACCATACAGTCTTTTTTAAGAGATGACAGGTCACTGTCACTCAAAGTTTGCACGCACAAAACGATGTCGGCAGTTTTAATTGCATCGGCCTTGGTTTTGGCAAGTGTGGCACCAGCGGTTTTATAATCACCGTCTAGAAAATTGGAATTATCGCCTGCACCCTGCTGGACAATAACAGTAAAACCGGCGGCGGTGAGTTTCTTTACGGTTTCCGGTGATGCGGCAACACGTTTTTCATTCGCGGCGGTTTCTTTAGGAATGGCAATTTTAAGTCCCATTACGTAACTTTCCTGAATTAATTCAACTCTTAAAAACTTTGTAGAGTCAGGATAACGATTTTTACTCTATTCGCAATGTATAGCAGGGGAGTTATACAGAAACTAAGGTCAATATTTTTGGGATGTACCATGAAAATCTACGGAATGTGGCGATATGAAAAATTTTACGGGTTCAAAACGCGTTACGGCCCTTGTCCACTGGTGATTTATTGATTAGTATTAAAGGGTTGTTATTTGCAATTCATCTTACCTTCTATTCTTACCTTGTTTATCAAATTTACAGTGTCTGACTTTTTAAGTCCCGGTACGCCTGTTCGCCGGATGTTTCTGCACGCAACGTGTTTTGCACTGCTTGGTGTGCATGCCGTTTCAGGGTATGCACATTCTGAAACACTGGAAGATGCCATTGAGGCTGCGTTTTTACATCACCCGCAAATAGAAAGTGCGTCGGCAAACCAGTTTGCCGCGATTGAAAGTATTAACGAGGCTAAATCATCCTATATGGGTGATATAAATTTAAGTGTTCAGGGTGGACGGATGTACGCAAACACAACTACAACGCGTGGTCTAACAACAACACGCGGCGCTGCATTTTCAGGTTTGTTTGAGGCATCGGCATCATTTAATCAGCCTTTATATGACGGCTTTGAAACCTACAACCGTGTAAATGCAGCGGAGGCACGGGCAGACTCGGCAGACTTGAATATACAAACTGTGCGTGAATTGCTGGGGCAGGAAACCGTCCGCGCCTATCTGGATATTCTGCGCGGTCGCCGTATTAAAAATATGCTGATTTCTCAGATGTCAGATATTACATCTTACAAAGATCGTATCGAAAAAATGATTCAGGATGGCGGCGCCAGTGAATCGGAACTGATACAGGCACACGAAATTGTCCTTGGTCTTGAAAATGCGATTGTACAGGTAGATGGTTCATTAACCGGTGCAAATGCCCGTTACGCTCAATTTACAGGTTTCTTTCCCGATGATGAATTAATGGACGTTATGTCCTACCGCGAATTTATCCCTGCCACGGCGGATGAGGCCGTGGCATATGCATTTGAAAACCATCCCGAGATTCAGTCGATTATGCTGGAAACAGAAGCCGCCGACCATGATATTGATGCGGAGCGTGCAACATTCTTACCCGATATTAATTCGGAATTCTCATTTCTGGAACGGGATCAAAAAGATGTTGTCGGTGGCGAAACAACAGATGCACGTGCATTGATTAAGGCAAATTGGGCATTTTCTGTTGGTGGCCGCGTACAGGCACGTACAAGACGTGCGGAGTACTTGCACAAAGAGGCACTCGCACGTTCACATGATACGATGCGCCGTATTGAAAGTGAAATTCGTGAATCGTTCAGTCTTTGGGAATCGGCAAAACGTCAGTTTGAAATTTTGTCCATCACGGCCCGGAAAAAGCAAGACCTGCTTGATGTTTACGAAGACCAGTTTGAAGGCGGTAATGTAACGCTTATCCAGCTTATGCAGGCAACAAATCAGCTTTTTAAGGTAAAACGTGATGTTGTGCAGGCACGTTATCAAGCTATTCACGCAGAGCTGTTGGTGATCGGCAAAATGGGACGTTTACGTGATGCGTTATACACGAATACCGTTGTATCCAATATCATTTCCGAAGAATAGGTTTGTTCAAATATGTCCAAACGAGTGAACAAACGCAGTGCGGATAAAGACACAAAAAATATTGCCGATAGTTCAGATGGCAGTACAAAGAATTATACTGAAGAAAACAAAGTGAATCAGGATAAGAAAGTTGATGATTCCATTTCCGAAAATGTAACGGAAAATGATGACCACTTATTGATGTGTCTGGAATTTATAACCGGACATTTCGGAAAATCGAAATCGGCGGACTCAATTATTGCCGGGTTACCGTATGACGAATCGGGGTTAAAGCCGAGCCAGTTTTGTGAGGCAGCAAACCGCCTTGGTATGCGTACACGTATCGCCAAACGCAAAACAATACACCAAATTCCAAATGCCGTACTTCCATGTGTACTTATTCTATCTGATGGCAACGCAGTTGTTCTTCTTAGCAAAGGTCAGAAAAAATGGATTGGTGATTATAAGGTCACAATCTATTCACCTGATACAAAATCTAAACGACAGGTCAGTTTGTCGGAACTGCACGAAGACTATTCCGGATATGCTATTTTCATTCACCCAACATCGGAATTTGATGTTATACGCAAAGGGTCTGAAAAGGATAATGAGGCTTACCGTAGCTGGTTCTGGGGAACGGTATGGCAGAACAAAGGATTTTATGCCAAGGCAATGCTGGCGGCGGTGTTTATAAACTTGTTCGCATTGACCAGTCCGATTTTTATTATGACGATTTATGATCGTGTTATTCCGACAAATGCCATTGATACGGGATGGGCACTGGCGATCGGGGCGTTTACCGTTTTTATTTTTGATCTGATAATGCGGACTCTGCGCGGGACATTCATTGATCTCGCCGGACGGCGGATTGACGTTATTACGGCCCAGCGACTGTATGGACAGGTTTTGAATATGAAACTATCGGAACGCCCGGAATCAAGCGGAGCGTTTGCTAATATGTTACGCGAATTTGAATCGGTTCGTGAATTCATGACATCGGCGACAATTACCGGATTTGTCGACTTGCCGTTCACCATTATTTTTCTGGGGGTGATTTATATTATTGGCGGGCCGGTGGCATTCCTTCTGGCCGGAATATTTTTGGCGGTGATCATTGTCGGACTGCTTATCCAAATACCACTGCGTATGGCGGTGAAATCATCACTTAAACTCGGCGAAAGCAAGCACGGACTATTGGTGGAAACGATAAACGGTCTGGAAACGATCAAGGCCATTCAGGGGGATGGCCGTTTGCGATCACGTCATGCAAAATATGTGGCCGAAAGTGCGGCGATGGCACAACGGTCACGTGCGATATCAGCTTTCGGGGTTAATTTTGCAACGTTTTTTCAGCAAAGCAGTTCCATCATGGTCGTCGTTTTGGGGATGTATCTTGTTCAGAATAATGACCTGACGGTTGGCGGTTTGATCGCCTGCGTTATTTTAAGTGGCCGCGCTCTTACGCCGGTGGGACAGGTCGCCAATCTTCTTGTGCGGTATCATCAAGCAACAGGTTCATTGCGGACGCTGAATAACATTATGGCAAAATCAATTGAACGTCCGCATTCGAAACAGTTTTTAAATCGGCCTGATTTGAAAGGTAAAATATCATACGAAAATGTAACGTTCGAATACCCGAATACGGAACGTATGGTTTTGGATGGTGTCAGTTTCACCATCAATCCGGGTGAGAAGGTTGGTATTATCGGCCGCGTTGGGTCGGGTAAAAGCACAATCGCCCGCATGATGATGGGGCTTTATGACCCGAAAGAGGGCACAATTTTCATCGATGATACGGATTACCGTCAAATTGATCCGGCGGATTTACGGCGTAACATTGCCTATATCGCGCAGGATGTCGTGTTATTTACGGGCACGGTGCGTGAAAATATTGCCATTTCACGACCGCAAGCGACTGAGGAAGAAATACTTCATGCCTCCAAGGCGGCGGGGGTTCATGCTTTTGTTGCAAAACATCCTATGGGATACGATGCACCGGTTGGTGAGCGCGGTGAGGGATTAAGCGGTGGACAGCGTCAGGCGATTGCCTTGGCACGCGCGATGCTTTTGAAACCAAATGTCCTTGTGTGTGATGAGCCGACAAATTCGATGGATACGCAGGCCGAGTTATCATTCATTAAACACA
>JAUICS010000182.1 GCA_030427765.1 Alphaproteobacteria bacterium | reverse complement strand
ACGGATTTAATTTCCGCAGGGGAAGCGGCGCATTTGGCGATTTTAAACCGCGTGGATGCGTTTCATCAGGAATGCGGCGATAAATGCTGGTTTTTGGGCACCGAACCTATGGCGCACATCCTTGATGACCTGAACGTAACGCGTGTTGAGAACATTGAAGACGCCACCTTCATTATCAATTCCGTGCCCGGCACGTCGCGTGACGAACCCAACCCGCTTAAGGCCGTGTTGGAAAAGGCCATATCGCTTAACCTGCCTATGGTATGTGCAAATCCCGATCTGGTTGTAAATATCGGCGATGATCAATATGTCTGCGCCGGTACATACGCGAAGTATTATGAGGACATGGGCGGAAAAGTATCCTATCACGGCAAACCATATGCCGAGGTTTATAATATGGCGTGGGAGGCATTTGGCAAACCGGACAAAAGCCGTGTTGTTGCCGTTGGTGATTCCCTGCACACCGATATTCAGGGTGCAAATAATTTTGGTATAGACGGCATTTTCAACCTGACAGGTATACATTGGGACGAAGTCACATTTGATCATAGACCCGGTTTTGCCGATATGGACAAGGTTACACTCGTCATCGAAAACCAACCTTACATTCCATCAATGGTCATGAGTGGACTTAAATGGTAATAATAGAACGACAATCATAACAAAATAAAAGGAACGGGGCATATCATGGCACTTCGTATATTGTTTACATTCATATTTCTGATTTCAGGTCTTTTATACCCCCTTTCCGGTTTGGCAGAGGGTATTACGGCGGAAGAGGCGGCAAGACTTGAAAACCCGATAATGCAGGATATACCGGAAACGCCGGAGGTTGTTGAAAATCTGGTTATGTCAGGACATGGATTTGCCATGCATGGTGAATTAAAATACGGGCCGGATTTTACCCATTTTGATTACACGAATCCGAATGCCCCAAAGGGCGGCACAATTCGCCTTCATTCCATCGGCACGTATGATAGTTTAAACCCGTATGTGGTTAAGGGCGTTCCCGCACCCGGCCTGACCTTTCTTGGGCAGAACCTTCTATATGATAGTCTGACAACGCAAAGCCATGATGAGCCTTTCAGTCAGTATGGATTAATTGCAGAAACTATTGAAATGCCGGAGGACCGCAGCTGGGTCGCCTTTAATCTTCGCAGTGAAGCCAAATGGCATGACGGCAAACCAATAACAGCCGATGATGTCGTCTGGACATTCCACACATTACTTGAAAAAGGGACACCGTTTTTCAAGGCCTATTACGGCGATGTTGAGGAGGTTATGGCCGAGTCACCGCAGCGTATAATTTTCAAATTAGCCAAAGTGGGCGGAGAAGTGAATGCAGAGCTTCCGCTGATCGTTGGCCAGCTTCCTGTGCTTCCTAAACACTACTGGACGGCAGACGGTATTACATTTGGTGAAACAACGTTGAAACCGCCACTCGGCAGTGGCGCATACAAAATTGCCGATGTGCAGGCAGGACGTTCCATTACTTACGAGCGCGTGAAGGATTGGTGGGCGAAGGATTTACCAATAAGCGCCGGTCAGTACAATTTTGATAAGATTGTGTATGATTTTTACCGTGATAATAATGTGGCGTTAGAGGCGTTTTTTGCCGGTGAATATGATTACCGCACGGAAAACACTGCGAAACTGTGGCACACATCTTATGATGAGGCCAAATCGGTCAAAAGCGGCGATATCATTAAAGAAGAAATCCCGAACAGCCGCCCCGCAGGAATGCAGGGATTTGTATTCAATACCCGTAACCCGATTTTTCAGGATGTGAATGTTCGTAAGGCCCTTGCCTACGCGTTTGATTTCGAGTGGTCGAACAAGCAAGTTGCCTACGGCAGTTATACACGCACAGATAGTTATTTCGAAAACTCTGAACTTGCTGCCGTTGATGGCCCACCAACCGGACGCGTTCTTGAAATCCTGGAACAATTCCGTGGCCAAATTCCGGCCAGCGTGTTCGATAAGAGATATGAGCCGCCAACATCGGAAGGAAACGGCAACAACCGCCGTAACCTGCGTATTGGATCGCAACTATTGGCCAAAGCAGGATACCCGCTTGGGGAGGATGGAATTCGTTTTGATCCGAAAACAAACAAAAAACTGGAATTTGAAATCCTTGAAAGCAACCCGCAATTCGAACGCTGGACATTACCATTCATCGAAAATCTTGAAAAAATGGGTGTCAAGGCAACTTTCCGCGTTGTTGACAGTGCACAGTACACAAACCGTATCCGCGACTTTGATTTCGACATGACCATCGGGTCATTTGCCCAATCATCTTCCCCGGGGAATGAGCAGCGCGATTTCTGGGGCTCAGAAAAAGCCGATGCAAAAGGCAGCCGTAATATTATCGGCATCAAGGACCCGGCGGTTGATAAAATCATTGAAATGATTATCAACGCCCCATCGCGCGAAGAACTGGTTTACCGTTGCCGCGCTCTGGACCGCATATTGATGGAAAATTACTACGTTATTCCGCAGTGGCATATAAGTTCATGGCGCGTTGCATATTGGAAAAAACTCAAACGTCCTGAAAACGTATCACCGTTCGCGCTAGGCGTTCTTGATACGTGGTGGGCAAACGATGTAAAGAGCCAGTAAGTATAGTTAGCGGCCCAATTTTTACATAACATTAACCAATATGCGATAATACTCTTATAAACCCCTTTTCGGGAATATAAGAGTTATGCGTGTAATATTTTTTACAGTTTTGGTATTCGCAACCTGCTTTATCGGCGGGAAACCAGTATTGGCAAGCGACCTTGCCAAGTCCCTGGGCTCACTTACCGGTTATGCCGTAACAGGCAAAAAACCAAAAATCAAGGTTGTTACACCCGGCGGCACGACCAATACCACAAATACAACCGTTTATTACGAAAGCGGCACGGTGGGTAAAGCCGTTGGCGGGTCACTTGGCTCCGCCCTTGGAAGCGCGTTTGTCAGCGCCCCGAAAACAAAAACCGCCCCTATCATAAATGTTGAAACATTACAGGCATCGGCAGTGCCGAAACCGGAAGATAACATCAAGGTTATTCAGCCGGAATTTACCAAAAACAACTCCCCCAGAAACGGACGTGGCGGCAGTACGATCGCCAGCGGCGCCGATTTCGGCCTGTAAATTTCTAGAAATTTGTAATACCGATATAAGTCCGTCATACTGAAATATGAAAGGAAATGTCATGCGTCATTATTCAGTTTGCCTATTGGGTGTTTTGGCCCTTACACTTATCTCGCCGTCCACTTCATATGCTTGTAGCTACGATAACATGCAGGGGTGTAGTAAAATACAGAAACAGGCACTGCAAGATATCGACATGGAAAAAGACATGTGCGTTGCATCGGCACAAAATAATGAAGCTAAGACAGGCGAATGCCTGATGACATTTGCGCAAGCGGTGAAGGACATCACAGATGACAACAACGCCGCTAAAGAACAACGCATTAGAAGCGTTGAAAGCAAGATCGCAGCTACACTGGCCAAGATCAACAGCTTGTAATAGTCATGATGGTGTTGGCAACGCAATGCCCTCGCGTCGATAGACATCCTTCACATACGGTAACCATTTATCAATTGCCCGGGCACGCTGGCTAAGCGGCGGATGCTCATTAAACAGATCACTGGCATATGTCATTAGCGACGTGTATGACCATGTCTCCGCATGTAAAATATCATGGCGTTTTGTTTTTACCTTTTCGAGTGCTGATTTTAACGCCGTCTCATGCGGGTAGTGCAAGATACTGTTAAAATCCGCACGAAATTCATCATGACGACCAGCCTCGCGTTTTAAAAGTTTCGATGTAAAAAACGAACCGGCGCTAAGCAATGCCATAAGTGGATCGAAAAAGGCACCGGTGATAGCAAACAATAAATGGGTATTTATGGCTATATCCAATTGACTATGGATTGGCAACGAATTGGGGTTTTTAATATGCCCGACCTCATGACAGATAACAGCCTCGAGCTCTTCATCATTTAACATTTCAAGACATTTTTGACCGATGATAATTACGTCTTCCCCATCATCACCATGGGCGCGATACGCGTAATGTACACCATAATTCACCTGCGTGCGCCACGAGAGGCCATTACACCATTTATCCACCATACGGAAAAATAATCCGGCATTCGGATCATTTGTAGAGTTGATATCTGCAACGCGTATGATGATCTTATGATCCACGCCGGCACGTTCAAGAATACCGTCTATTCGTTCTTGCAAATCATCTGA
>JAUICS010000181.1 GCA_030427765.1 Alphaproteobacteria bacterium | reverse complement strand
TAACACGTTGCAAACACTGTAAGTGACGGACGCCAGAAACCGGCAATACCAAACGCCAGCGCAACCCATCGGCCATAGTCGAGCATCGTGCGGTCAATAACGCTTTCAGGAACAAAACCAAACCAATTCGTTGCAATATAAAACACCACGATCGCATTCATACCGCGCAACAGAAAATCAATCGTACCTATCGTGCCTGTGTAACGAACAAACGAAAATACCAAACACCCGATACCAACAAAAACCATGTTAAACGGGTATGTGGCGGTGAACAGCGGCTCATAACGAATACCGCCCTTTAAAACGAATACCGCCGACATGGACAGGGCAATAACCCAAATTGCAACAAACCAATAGGATTGCCAAAAATCGGAATTTGGTGTGCGGCTTTCCTTACTCACGGTTTCATACGCCATATTAAGCCACCTTTGCCAGACACACCTGATTTGTTTTTACACCATGACCGTTAAGGCTTTGATACAAAAACTTCTTCAAAAACATAATATTCGGGCCGGGGCGCACAGGATAGGTATGAAACTGTTCCAGAACTTCAAACCCCTGCGATTCGAGATAGGTTTTAAATTCCTGTGCCGTCCATTCCCGAACATGACTGACATTACCGGATACCATCATATCAGGTCCGTAAAGTGTCATCCTGTCAGGGGTAGACAATAATACATGCCCGCCGGGCGCAACATGGTTACGTATATAATCTAAAAGCTTTCCGGGATTGAGAACATGTTCGATAACATCTGCACAAACCACCAAATCACCTTTTATTTCCGGCAAATCCGTACGCGGGTTTTCAAAATCATCAACATACCACTCGCCAAAATCATAACGTTCCTTGCAAAGCTCGATGGGACTTTCCTGATCTATACCGATAATCTTCACATCCTTACAATGATTGTGAATATCAATCATTTTTGTCGCCGGACCACATCCAACATCAACAAGCGTTTTTAAACCGTTTTTCTGAATAAATCGGCGCGCATATTCATACACCGGATACTGATAAGAATAACTTGCCTGCAATCGCTTCTCGGTCCAATAATTCCGGCCAGTCACAGTATCCATTGTATCAAGAACAAGATTTTGCTTATAATCCGCCGGTAATCCGTATTTTACCGGATCGTGATTTTCCAAGTCTTCATTCTGCTCTTTTTTTTGATTTGCACTCATGTTGCACTTTCACCTTTCAATCGTCCCTAATCACTCGTCCCTACACGGCAAAATTCTACTGTGTATTTTTCCATTCACCAAGATCTATGTCCAGAAGTGTTTCAATACACTCGATTTCCGGTAAACATACATCCCTAATGTCTGTTGCCACATCGACAGGAATGCCACGTTTATATTCATCAAGACCCGACAAAAATCCTGGCAAATTTCCTACACCCATCATTTTTGATAACGCCTTATTAATAAATGTTTTTTTCATACCGGCGCTGTTCACCTTCTTATTCAATGCGACAGGCGTGAATGCGGAATCAATGCCAAAAAATTGTGTTGTTTTTTGCCAAACACTGGCAGGATTATTTTTTAAATCATCGTACATCATAACGTACAGCTGATTTCGCGGAAAATGATCCAGAATGGTTTTCAGGCCGATACCGATAAAACCATGTTCCAGCCAGGTTGCATAATTGTTGTAATGGCGCAAAACATCGGCAAACGGCATAGTTGTGCCGCCTTGTTTTTTGACATGCCAGTAATGGGAAAATGCACGTTCAACAGGGTCACGCAAACATACAATCAATCGTGCTTCTGGATTATATTCCGCAATTCGCTGTATAGCGCGGGGGGAGCATATATAACTGTATGTCGGATCGAACCGCACAACATTATCACCACACGTCCCCTCAAACTGCGCATCATACCAATCTGCCCCGCGTACATAATGCATATCGAAGTAATGTATGCTGTCAATTTTTGACGTACATATTTGCGGATGCTCGCGCAAACAATGGTACACCCATGTTGTGGCCGTTTTTGGTGGTCCCAGATGAAATAAAGAAACTTTATCCATTTGTTACCCCCCAACGTTCCGTATTTAATCCCAATGTATCTTTTACAAACGCGATATCATCCGCAAAAATATCCTGGAGCGCACACGCAGTTTCAGGTGACAATTCAGGGTAACCTTGCTTACTTGCCACCTTACGGCTGAATGTACGCGTTCCGGTTAGTTTGACCCATAACGCCGCGATGGGACGAAGAAATGGATGATGTAGACTGCGGCCTTCATTGGTTTTTTCAACCTTGCCAAAACCGTCCGCATTCACACCCAAAAACTTTGACATATCTTTGTAAAACGCATCCGGGTGTTTTGTCCATTCCTCAAAAATGATCACTTTCACCTGGTTCTTCGGAAAAATAGACAACCAGTGATCGATATGAATTTTATAATGGTTACGATACAGCCAGCACAGCGGCGTATTTTTAGGATTGCGTACACCACTTTGCTCTTCCTCTATCGCCTGCTCCAATGTCTTTGCCGTTTCCCGTCCCTGCCATACGCCTTTCCAAAACTGCGAATGAACCCGTTTTATCGGACTACGAAGTGACAAGATAATTTTTGTGTCAGGAAAATGTTTTGAAAGGCGTGTTATGCAATCCTCATCATCCGAAAACAAATGGTCATTACGATCATCAAGACGAAATCCTTTTTCGAAGTAAGGCGGTGATGCCTCCCCGCATATCTGAGTTTCCTCAGCGTCATTAAAATAGGAATAATACTCATCAATACCGCCCTTATAATCGCCGTCACGGTAGAAAAACTGCAACTCTTTCTTTGAAGGCATAAAAATATCAGGATGCGCAGAAAAAACATTATAAAGTGTTGACGTGCCGCATCTGGTGGCGCCAGCAACAATAAAATCAGGTCCGGATGTGTTATGGGATAAATCGGAAGACATCAACGCAAATAGAAATAGTATAACTACAGCAACTTAATTATAATCGTATGTTAGTTTAACACCTTACCAAGGTAAAGCCATACATGTCTGGCGTCACAGCCAAAAAATATTTCAAAACCAGTTTTATATCGGGATTGTCAAAAGTTTTAACGGCATTCACCGCCATCGCCATATTGTGGTTTATACAAGAAATGCTCGGCAAAGACGGTTTAGGTATATTTATGATGGCATTGGCCCTCATTATGATTTTATCTATGGCCATCGCAAGTACGTTTCAAAGTCTGGTTTTGTATTACGGGTCGCGAAAACGCGACTATGATCAGAACGATAACGGCGAACACGAAGACAGTGCCGTAAAGTCCGTTGAAGGGATTTGCCTCGTATACGGCATAATCCTTGGATCAATTGTCTCCGTTATTCTATATCTCTTAGGCCCCTTATTATCGGAACAAACAGGAAAACCGGAATTATCGCAGTGGTTACCGCAACTCTCATTCATATTGCCATTGCATATCGGAAACCTTATTTTAACATCACATGCTCGGGCACAACAAAACGTTCTGGCAATGGTTATCTTTCAGGAAATTTTGCCAAACTGCGTACGCTTATTATGTCTAGCCGGTTTGTGGATTGCGGCAACACCCACATCCATCATATCTTGGGCGTATGTTGTATCTTGGGGCCTACCTTTTATCGCCATGTACATCATAAATCCGGTAAGACCTGACTTTAATATCAGGAAGTTAAACATCTGGGATATATCATACGGTCTAAAATCAATGCTTAACCAGCTCGTAAACAAATCAAACCGAAATGTTGCGATTGTGCTCGTTGGAGTTTTAAGCAGTGCTTCTGTCACCGCCGATCTTGTCCTTTCCATACGGTTTGGACAGTTTTTATTAATCCCGAAACAAGCCCTTGCGCAATTACAGGTGCCGCGCCTTGGCGGGTTTATACACCGGAAAGAAACAGAAAAGATGGCGATGGAATTCCACGGCGCACGTGCGGTCGGCCTCACACTAACACTAGCAGGGGCCGGCGTATACGCGCTTATTGCCCCGTATGTTCTTATGATTTTCGGCGAGGAATATCAATCCGCAATGGTTATTCTGATGTTACTTTCTGGCGCCAGCATCATACGTGCCGGGTTTGGCATTATCGGCGGCTTGCTCTCAATATCCGGTTATGCAGGATGGACACTAACATCAAACATTCTAACACTTGTAACACTTGCCGTCGGCATTCTTGTATTCGTACCGATACTGGACGGCATTGGCGCGGCATTCGCCCTGATTTTAAGCGCGTTCTTTTCTATGGCGTTCATGAGTATCATTGTTTACC
>JAUICS010000180.1 GCA_030427765.1 Alphaproteobacteria bacterium | reverse complement strand
CGATACGCACCTGAAGGGTCCGCATATGATCTTCGGATTTTTGGAACGGCACGTGTTTTTCATGGATTTTTTGCGGCTTCTGATACGCCTCGGTCAGCATATCCTGCAATTCCGGCATTAAATCAACAACCGGACGATCAACAATACTCTGCTTATCCACGCCAAACATTTCGGCGGCGGAGTTATTAACAAGAACAACCGTTCCCTGGTCATTCACGCTCAATACGCCGGATGACACACCGGCAAGAATTGTTTCAATGAAGCGGCGACGTTCATCAAGCTGCTTATTCGCGTTAAGAAGCTCATTTTGCTGCTGTTGAAGCTGGATCGTCATACGGTTGAACGAACGTGACAGGTAATCAAATTCATCAAGCCCCAGATTTTCCGGCACACGTGCCGATAAATCCCCTGCCCGCATACGTTCCGCGGTTGAAATAATCGAACTGATCGGCATAACAAGACGGCGCGCGAACACCAACCCAAACCATATCGCAGCAATCAAAATCAAAACCGCCACAACCAGATAGATCATAATAAACGTAATCTGCAGATCGGAACGTTTGCCCTCAAGCTTCGCATAATGTTCCGATGCCTCACGCGTTGTATCGACGTGGGATAGAACACGCGGGTCGAGCATACGCCCGACATACAAATACGTATCATTGAAATTATTCATTTTCACGAGGGCACGGACGCGGTCATCACTTGCACCCCGCATAACGGCGGCTTCACCGCTTTGGGCCTCACGCAGTGCATATTCCGGAACCGATTCAAACTCCATGGAAAACGTAAAACCGGACGTGCCAAGAATACGCCCCTGCCCATCAAACATAACGGCCTCGGACAATCCACGCACAAAGGATTGTTTGCGCAGCACTTTTTCAAGGGCGGTCGGGTTATCAGCGAGCAGTGCCGCTTGACGATCAATATCATACGCCATAGCAAGTGTATCGGCCCGAATAATCTGGGTATGTTCATTCAGATATGCGGTTGCAACGGCTTGAGAATCGTTAACGGCGGTACGAACCTGTTCACTAAACCAGCTTTGCACACCGAAATGAAACAGGAATGCCGACATAATCGTCATCGTAATCGCCGGTGTAATCGCCACCAGACTGAATAAATACACAAGCCGAACATGCAGTTTTGACCCCGCAATACCGCGCCGCCAACCACTGACCACATTCACCAGACGGCGGGCAAGCAACGCCGCGAGAACAAGCAATATCACCAAATCCACGTTCAGTAGCCAGACAACCGTATCCGGATCGCCTTTAAAGAAAGATGGTTTCGTAAGCGCCCAGTACGTTGCAACGCCGCTGATCATTCCTAAAAATACCAGAACGGCAACGGCCTTATTAATCAATGCTGAAAAACGTTCTGATTCGCCCATCAGGAACATTTTCAAGAATGCCTTTCCCTTAGCAAGCAAGCCTTTAGAACGTGACGTTCTAACAGGAAGATTGCGGCCTTCTCCGGCCCCGCCATTGGCATCACCATTGGCATGAATTGATGAATTATGTCCTGTATTTTCTGAAATGGTCATACCAAAAGAATCAATTTATTTGCGTACTAATGAGTAAGGAATTAAAAGAATAGTAATTAACCTGTTACCCGTATACTATGGAAAACAAAAATATACAAGAAACAAATACCTTTAAAGCTATAATTGTAGCGGGTGGTTCTGGTCAACGACTGGAAAATGATATCCCCAAACAATATCACAGATTAGGAAACATTCATGTATTGGATTGGTCAATCCAGACATTCCTGAATATGAATGAGTGTGAAGACATTGTCTTGGTCATAAACCCTGCACATAAAACCTTTTTATCCCCCGGCATCATGAATAATACCAGAATTAAAATTGTTGACGGCGGAAGCACACGATTCAAAAGTTTTATCAACGGATTAAGAACAATATCTAATCCAAAAAATGATATTGCAATTCTTGTCCATGATGCGGCCCGTCCCTTCGTAAGGGCCAAACACATACGCAATCTGGTAAGCAACATTTACATGCATAATGCATCGGCGCTTGCTGTTCGGGTAACGGACACTATCCAGTCTTTTACCAAAAATGGAGAATCGTCAACACTCGGGCAGCCCATTAACCGTGACGGTCACGTTGCCATGCAAACCCCTCAGGGTGCACTATACAGCACGTTCAATGCCGCACTCACATGGCTGAACGGTCATAACCCGGACGGTGACTATCCAGACGAATCAACATTTTTAAAGGCGGCCGGTTATGACGTAACCGTTACAACAGGCTCAAAAGACAACTTTAAAATCACATCACAAGACGACATGAATATAGCCCAGACAATTGCAAACCAGAACACCGCACCTGACATTCGCGTGGGGTATGGATACGACATCCATGCGTTTCATGACGAGATAACAGACACCACCATCAAAATCGGCGGTATTGACGTGCCGCACAACAAAAAGATTAACGCACATTCGGACGGGGATGTTGTTCTGCACGCCCTAACAGATGCACTTCTCGGCACGATAGGTGATGGCGATATCGGAACACATTTCCCGCCATCCGACCCGAAATGGAAAGACGCGGACAGTAAGGATTTCATTAAGGATGCGATAAAACGCGTCCATGAAAAAAACGGGCGCATTAATCACGTTGATATTTGTATTGTCTGTGAAAAACCAAAAATCGGTCCGCACCGTCAGGATATCATGGATAATCTGGCACGACTTTTTAAACTGCCGCAAGATCGTATCGGGCTAAAGGCCACCACATCCGAAAAAATGGGATATGTTGGCGAAGAACGCGGCCTTAAGGCCTACGCCCACGTAACCGTAAACTTCTAACAAACACACCACGAGATGCTAAAAATCGAATACCCGAAACCAACATTTTCTATTAAAAACCGTGATGATATGCTCGCCACGTGGTTTGGTAGTGGCCTTATAAAACCAGCATCCGGGACATGGGGCACGATCGCCGCATTGCCATTCGGCATTGGAATAACGTATATCGGCGGTATAACCGCAATAACAATTGCCGCCGTTATCGTATCCATAATTGGAATATGGATTACACAAAACTACATCACGCGGCATAATCTGACAGACGAAGACCCGAAAGAGGTTGTCATTGATGAGGTCGCAGGCATGTGGATCGCCCTTATTCCTGCCGGATTAAACCCTATTCTGATAGGGCTGGCATTTATACTTTTCCGTTTTTTCGACATTTTTAAAATCTGGCCTGCCTGCATCATTGATAAAAAAATGAAAAATGCGTCTGGTATCATGCTGGATGATATTGTCGCGGGTATTTATTCCCTGATAATAATAGCAATCATAAACCACACATTATTTATATGACATATATCGCCAACAACGCCATACATGCATTACGTAGCAAGGGATACAAGCTTGTGACGGCAGAATCCTGCACCGGCGGATTAATAGCAAAAACATTCACAGACGTACCCGGATCATCCGACATATTTGATCGCGGGTTTGTCACATATTCGAATGACGCAAAGATCGAGAACCTAGGTGTATCAAGCATTACGATTGAGAAATTTGGCGCGGTTAGTAAGGAAACCGCGACCGAAATGGTAAGCGGGGCCTTGAAATACTCCCACGCCGACATCGCCATATCCGTCACCGGCATTGCCGGTCCTGGGGGCGGTACGGATGATAAACCCGTTGGATTGGTATACACCGGAATTGGAATCCGAGGACATGACATTCACGTTACAAAACATATATTCGACGGATCACGAGAAAATATCCGCCAACAAACATTAGAAGTAACATTAAATAGAATTATTAAAGCATTGATATAAATGATTAATTACGTATCAAAAAATCATTTTATTATAACATTATCATTGATATTGGCGATCAGTTTTCTGGCCCCGCGCTTTATCGCGTTCGGGTTTATATTACTGATACTTTCAACACTGATATTCGATAGAAAGGCGTTGTGCTTCCAAAAAGGTTTGGCATTTCTGGAAAAATACAAAGCCGGAATTATTATCATCTCAACAATCATGATTCTCAGTATTTCTAGCATTCTTTGGAGCATCGATTACGAACTATCACTGGACAGATCATTAAAACTTACCGGCATAATGGCCGGATACACGCTCGCGCTTTACCTGACCTATTACCACGCATTTCTCAACACAGACGAAAACGGGCACCCCGCAGGCATCACATCCGAGAACATCAACATTTTTTCATATACGTTAATCGGCCTATCAATCGTTCTTGCCATTGATCTCGCCCTTGGCGCGCCGCTATTCCAACTTATATCCGACACGCCACCAAAAC
>JAUICS010000179.1 GCA_030427765.1 Alphaproteobacteria bacterium | reverse complement strand
AACTTTTTTTCTTTTACATGACACCGAAAATAAAATTTCACTGGGATGTAAGATCCGCCATCATTTCCGGCCTATCGCTCAGTATCCTCCTGAAAGCATCATCGCTATTTATCTACCCGTTGGCCGCATTTCTGGCGATCGGTTCGAAAGGCTGGTTTAACAAAAGCGGGGCACATTTCTTCAACCCCGCTAATTTTGCAATTGTCACATGCCTTCTATTCCTGCCAGATTACGTCTGGGTATCGCCCGGACAATGGGGTACAGATTTGTGGATTGTCGCCGTGATATCATCACTTGCCGCGCTTGTTCTTGGCAATGCGCGCCAAATGGATATGGCAGGAATATTTCTCGGGTCCTATGTCGGTTTAATCTTCGGACGGGCGTTTTTTCTGGGCGACCCACTCGGAATACCGTTTAACCAGATACAAAGCGGTGCATTACTCATATTCGCGTTTTTTATGATCACCGACCCCAAGACAACACCACGGGGCATTCTTCCGCGTCTGATATTCGGAATATCCGTTGCGGTTATCGGTTTCCTGATGCAAACTATGTTTCAAATACGTGAAGGGATTTTTTATGCCCTGATCATTGTGTGTGCGGTGCGGTTTTTGATATATCAACTTCCACTCAAAAACATCTCCAAATACGCATAAACGAATAATTTCGAGAGGATACAATGTCATACTTAAAATCATTTTTAGTCTCATTCTTTGTGCTGGTTGTCAGCATATCAAACGCCCATGCATTTTGTGGGTTTTATGTGGCAAAAGCCGATACAAATCTGTTTAACAATGCATCAAAAGTTGTCATGACACGCAACGATGACCGTACCGTCATCACCATGGCCAATGACTTTCAAGGTGACGCCAAGGATTTTGCAATTGTTATTCCCGTTCCGACACTAATTACCCGTAACCAGGTAAACGTAGCCGAAAGCAAGATTATCGACCATTTGGACGCATACACCGCACCACGCCTTGTCGAATATTTCGATAACGACCCATGTCAGACCATGTACCGCATGGAAATGATGGCGGCCATGGATAACGCCATGCCAATGGCCGTAGGGTCGGCGATGCAGCAAAAGGCCGCGTCCCTCGGCGTTACAATCGAGGATGAATACAGCGTTGGCGAATACGACATCATTATCCTGTCTGCCGAACAAAGTGATGGTTTGTTTACGTTCCTAAATAGTGAGGGATATAAACTTCCCGAGGGTGCGCAGCAAATTCTGGGCAGTTACATCAAACAAAACATGAAATTCTTCCTGGCCAAAGTAAATGTCGAGGAATTTGAGTCCGAGGGATTTACTTATCTTCGACCGCTTCAGGTCGCGTTCGAAAGCAATAAGTTTATGTTGCCAATCCGTCTAGGTACGTTAAATGCCAACGGGCCGCAGGACCTTATTCTTATGACCATTACCAAAAACGGCCGAGTTGAGCCCGTGAATTACCGTACCGTGAAAATTCCTTCAAACATTAACATTCCGGTATATGTCGAAAACGAATTCGATGATTTTTACCGCGATATGTTCTCAAAGTCTGTTGAAAAAGAAAATATGAAAGCTGTATTCCTTGAATATGCATGGAATATGAGCTGGTGTGACCCATGCGCCGCCGACCCGTTATCCAACGACGAGCTACGTACGCTTGGCGCATGGTGGATTGACGATCCGAAGCCACAGCCTTCGCCAGTACCGGGACGCCCGCAATTCATGCCGACACCGCAGATCGGCGGCCCGGTTCAGGCATATGTAACCCGCCTGCACGTTCGCTACACCGGAGAAACATTCCCGGAAGATCTGGTTTTACAGGAAACAGAAGACACCGAAAACTTTCAGGGGCGTTATATCCTGCAAAAACCATGGACGGGCGATGCCACATGTGATGCCGCGACAAGTTATTATCAAAGCCTACCGGCACGTTTTGAGGAAGAGGCAAAGACACTTGCCAATATAACAGGATGGGATATCGCGGATATCCGTGCCGATATGGAAGAAAACGGCCAAACCTTTAAATCTACTGCGCCACCAAGCGACGCACGCCCATGGTGGGAACGCATGTGGAATAAAAAATAAGCCCTTCGGATTACGATACTATTTCAAATGTGACGGCCTTACTGATTACATGTAAGGCCGCATATTTTTGATATATACGGTACGTACGGCGATTAGTCGAATGTTCTTGCTCACGAACATTATCTTTATTTGCATCCAGCGCCTTGGCAAAATTCTCGGATGTGAAATCAGGTATCGATATAACAAAACGGTCAGTTCCGCCTGCGATGCCGTTAATAATATCCCGCATAACCGGCATGCCAGTCACATAAACCGTATTATCCGTACGTTCAAACCCGTATCGTTTCAAGAGGATGAGAAGCGCCGTAACGGGCGATACGGATACGCTGTATTTCGTTTCCTGCCCACGATATTGACCCGTATACTCCTCGACACTTAGGCCCGGGACAAGACATTGAGACGCACTCGCCAGATATGTTTGCCCTTCACGTTCTACAAAAACAGCGGCGGAATATCCAAATAATGGATTAAGTGTAGTGTTCGCCGCATTTATATTCTCGAATACCTGTTTTTCCTCAACGTCTTTCTCGAATGTTAGCGCATCAATCATGTCACGTTTTTGGCCATATGGGCGCCATAAACTATCATTTACATCCTCGGCCACGTCATTTGGCCGCAAGCATATGCCGCCCGCACCGGCAATATGAAGTGATAAATCAACATACGGGCGGCGATGGTCAACCCAGCCTTGGTCAAGAACGTGACGATCCAGAATAAGCAGATCAATACCCCACAGCGAAACATTGGCCATGCAGCGCGGACACAACATATTATTTATATAGCCAATTTTAAACACCTGCGCCGCGTCCACATCATCCGGAATTTTCGATGCCAAAATATTCCGTGTTTCCGCATGCACGGTTGGGCTGCTTTGCTGCATTTTTAAAGGTTTCTGCCCCTCTGGCAATTGATCGGCAAAATCGGTATCCAGCAATTGATCCATTGGCGAAAAATATGGCTTCAACGCTTCGGGAATATCATTCAAATTCTGCTGCGCATCCAGAATCTTCGCTTCACCATCAATGATACGCGATAAAAACGCGGCATCTGTCACATGAGAACCGCATGTACGTGTATCCTCGAGCATTTTCAAATCCAGAAACGCCAATAAGTGATCATTCGGATCAATATGATAGGTCTTATCAGGAAAATATTTATCAAGTGTGGACATAAAATTCTAAATGGCAAACTGGGTAAAAAAAGGGGCTTCGCATAGCCAACAAATTATATACGAAAGATATCGAAAATTTATGCATTTTTTCTTTGCTTTACTGAAACAATTTTGTTATGACAATTCGCAGATGCAAAAATAGAACTAAGAAGTTTTTAGGCCTCTTTTACGAAAACCGATTGCATCTTTGGAAAATAGGTCATAAAACAAAGAAAAACGTACATGTGACTTACCTTATATGTACATGAGGGTATGAGAGAGGAAATTATGATTGAGAGGGGATGCTCAATTCTTCCGGTTTCTGGAAAACCAATAAAGGTTATGCGAACGCGTGACACACACGCCGCATCAACGCATGAAGGGGATCGATAATGACGGGTAATGCACCACATTCAAATGGAAACGGTGCGTTGGCAAGTATGTCATTATGGGTACATATCCACCACCACCTTGAAAATGTCGGTCAACGTAAAGCCGCGAATACAATCAAAAATTACCTTAAGGAAAAGCAACTTAAGGACCAGGGCAAGGAATATAACGAACGACGTTATAAAGTTCTGGAACGTCAAATTGCAAAAGAACTCGCCATTTCGATCGACCGGGTTGAGAATATTGATATACGTTTTCCCGATAATTCGCCTTGGCAATACTACGCAAAAGAAAGCGCTATAGATGGCAATGTACACGCCATTTTAGATATACATGAATATCTTCAATTAAAAGCAAAAAAAGACGCGGGTGAAGATATTGACGAACTTCATTACGATATTATCCGTGAACATGTGGCGCGTCATAACGATATATCTATCGACACGATTGATTACGTCGATGTTGATGTACCTCGTAACACGCAGTGGGCGCTTCTTAAGGCACATTTGGCACTGAATGGTGATTACCACCAAATTATCGAAATCAATGAATATTTCGGACGTAAACAGGAACGTGATAAGGCGAAAGCCACGGGCGAAGATTATCCATGTGAAGCGCAATTCCAGACATTGAAGTCGAAAGTCATGGATACATACGCCATTTTCGCCGACTTCCAGAAATACCTTCCGGGTGGCGAGGCGAAAT
>JAUICS010000178.1 GCA_030427765.1 Alphaproteobacteria bacterium | reverse complement strand
CATTTTATCGTATACTTCGTAAGGCTCATGTTTACGAAGATCCCATAAAACACCAGAACCGCGAAGCATAGGGCCAGTGAAGGCCCAGTTAAGCGCGTCTTCTTTTGATACAACGCCGATATCGACGGTACGCTGCTTAAAGATACGGTTGTTTGTAAGAAGACTATCCAGATCATCAATAACCTTATGGATTGAATTGTCACACCAATCCGCGATGTCCTCTAGCAATCCTGCCGGTAAATCCTGACTGACCCCACCAGGGCGGAAGTAGTTTGAATGCAGACGTGCGCCGCATACACGTTCATAAAACTCCATCCCCTTTTCACGCTCCTCAAACCCCCACAGGGCGGGTGTGATTGCGCCGACATCCAATGCGAATGTCGTGATGTTCAGAAGGTGGTTCAGGATACGTGTGAGCTCTGAGTATAACACACGGATATACTGGGCGCGTTCCGGTACCTCAATCTGAAGCAAGTTCTCGACAGCCAATGCAAATGCATGCTCCTGATTCATCGGGCTAACGTAATCCAGACGGTCGAAATACGGTGTGGCCTGCGTATAAGTTTTGTATTCAATAAGTTTTTCTGTACCGCGGTGAAGTAATCCAATATGCGGGTCGGCACGTTCAACAATTTCACCATCCATTTCCAGCACTAAACGCAACACACCGTGTGCGGCCGGATGCTGCGGTCCAAAATTCATAGTGAATGGGCGTATTTGTGTTTCTGATGCCAGATCTTTTGTTTCAGCCGATGACATTACTTGCTTCCTCCGGCCTTTTTATCATTGAATTTCTTATCTTCGTAATCACGGTATCCGTGTTTTGGAATAATTGTCGCCTTTTCATCACCCGGAAGCGAATTGATATCCGTTAGTCCTTCCCAAGGTGAAAGGAAATCAAAACGGCGAAAGTCCTGTGTTAATTTCACAGGTTCGTATACGATACGTTTTTGCTCCTCGCAATATCGCACCTCGACATAGCCGGTCAACGGGAAGTCTTTGCGAAGCGGGTGCCCATCAAAACCGTAATCAGTAAGGATGCGGCGTAAGTCAGGGTGATCATTAAAGAATATGCCGAACATGTCCCATATTTCACGCTCGAACCAACCAGCAGCCTTATATAACGGAACAACGGAATCAACAGGTGTGTTTTCATCCGTATCGATTTTGACACGGATACGCTGGCCGCGTTTAATAGACAGAAGGTGATACACAACCTCGAAACGTTCCGGCCGCTCGGGATAGTCAACCGCGGTCATATCGACCAGCATTTCAAAATAGCAATCTGCATTATCACGAAGAAATGATAGTGCATGTGTGATTTTATCGCGTGCAACCTTTACGGTAAGCTCACCATATTCAATTCCAGTTTCAACAACGTGTTCGGCCAATTCACGCTTGATATTGTCAGACAGTGCTGAAAGCTTTTCTGTCAAAGCGCATTTTGGTTGTTCTGTTTGTGTGTCTTCGGTCATGGTCGGTTAACGTGCAATCCGGATATCTTCGCGTTGAATTTTCTTTTGTAATTGCAGAAGGCCATATACCAAGGCCTCTGCCGTTGGTGGACAGCCCGGGATATATATATCCACGGGAACAACACGGTCACATCCGCGAACAACGGAGTATGAGTAGTGATAATACCCACCTCCATTTGCGCAGGATCCCATGGAAATAACCCAGCGAGGCTCCGGCATCTGATCATATACTTTACGAAGGGCCGGTGCCATTTTATTACACAATGTGCCAGCAACAATCATTACATCGGATTGACGCGGTGACGGGCGCGGAATCATGCCGAAACGATCAAGGTCGTATCGTGACATGTAGGCATGGATCATTTCAACGGCGCAGCACGCAAGGCCAAATGTCATCGGCCACATTGACCCCGTACGGGCCCAGTCGAATAACTTATCTGCTTGCGTAACCAAAAAGCCTTTATCCTGAACATGTTTGTATACGTTGGCCGCGGTTTCATCCTGTTCCTTCGCTGGAATTAACGGCAGGTCCGTTCCGAAATCTGCTTTTGGTGCTTCTACTACTTTGCGATCGCCACTCATGTGCTGGTTATCCGACTTTCTTCATTATTCCCAATCAAGGGCACCTTTTTTCCATTCATAAATAAATCCGACCGTCAGGATGCCAAGGAAGGCAACCATTGACCAGAATCCAAACAAACCTATTTGCCCAAGTGATATTGCCCATGGAAACAGGAAGGCAACCTCAAGATCAAAAATGATAAACAAAATAGCCACCAGATAAAACCGTACATCGAATTTGTTTCGCGCATCGTCAAATGCCTCAAACCCACATTCATAGGCCGATAGTTTTTCTGGATCAGGGTTCTGTTTTCCAACAATAAAGGACGCAAGAACCGCCGCGATAGAAATGCCGGCCGCAATGAATATGAATACAAGTATTGGTAAATATTCTCTGAGAAGTTCTTCTGAAACCATGATCTAACAATTGTTTTGTTCTTTAAATTAGCATCCTTTTGACAGATAAAAAATAACCTTTTCACAAATTGTATGCAGGCTTTTTATCTGCGCTACTTAATTGTTACCACCAAACAGGCCTTTTACGCCCTCTTTAATGGCATTTCCTGTTTTCTTGAAGTCATCCTTCATTCCATCAAGTGCCTTGCCGAAACCGGATGTGTTTATGTCCATGTCAGATGCAATATTTTTAAGTGCGTCTGGTGACATGCCCTGCATAAAGCCTTGTTCTGTGGATGTTTTGAAGGCCACTTCGGTGATTTTGTCGAAAATCTGTGCTGCAGCCTCTTTTGCAAGTACGCCGTTTGTTTTTTTGCCGATTCCTGTCAATCTGACATCTGGCATTGTAACCGTTCCTAAATCCCCGCCTGCCAAAACAATTGTTGGATGTAATGATGCCTCGTTGAAGTTGAATTCATCAATAATGACCTTGTATTCAGATCCGGGATCCGATTTGTCTGTATTGGCCGTTACCTCGGTTTTACCGTCAGCGCGTTTTTTAACCGTAATGTTATCGTTCAGGCGGCTTATGTTTGTTTCTGTTTCTTTTACTTCGACATAAAGATCGGTCTTACCAACAGTCACATTTTTAAAGTGAAACAGGTTTTCGCCAAAGCTTTTTGCCTCGACACTAACCGTATCAACAGTCATCGCGTATGGTTTTGAAAAACCCTCGGGGTTGGAAATGCGAATATTTTTAACGGAAACAGATTTGTTAGGAAAATCAACGTCTACTGAGCCGATTTTAACAGGAACTTTTAAGGTATCAGATGCAACACGCTCAACCGCAATTTTAACAATTGACCCAAAGTTCATGTACAGGGCAACGACCCCGACGATCATCAGGGCAAGCATACTTGCAAATATAATGAGTAATTTGGAACGGCCTGATGATTTTTTCTGAGTTTCTTCTGACATCTCTATTCCTATATGTGTGATTCATTTTTGTGTATTAATCACACATTATATGACATTCAAGTCAAGGTATTAAGGGGATTAATTTACAAGTATCAACACAGATAACTTGCCATAACATCCATTCTGCTCTAATACTATTTATAACGATATAAAATAATAGATACGAACAGGGTATTTTTTGTCATGCGTAATGTATTCTTTCGCGCCGCAGCTGCGGGTTTAGCCGTCATTTTTTCTGTAGGTGCAGGCCATGCGCAAAGCGCAAGTACTGCACCTGAGCGTCAGCCCTCCTTCTCTGAATGTCATGCCGTTGATGGGCAGCGGGTATCAACGGTTCCAATGACCCGTGAAATGATGGAGGCGAGAAGCCAGGCTATAGCATTTGCAAGTCAATCACGTCATTCCGCATATACATATTATGATTCTGAGCTATTTGGACGATTATCGCTTTATGCGCGTGCCTTTATAGCGGAACATGAATGTGCACACCATCTACTGGGGCATACCTATGATGGCATGCTACGCCGTGAAAATAATGTCAGTATGGAACGTAGAGAGTTACATGAATTTGTACTTCGCAAAGAGAATGATGCAGATGTTGAGGCCGTGTATAGAATGCGCCAACGTTTTCCGGATATGACATTTGAAGACTTACGCGCCGCAATCATTGAAATTGAAGAACGCAATGGCGCGGATGCCAGCGCGCTTCCTTGGGTAAGGTTTCGTTTGGAAACACTTCGCCGCGCATTTGACGGGGATATTGGAAGACCCGCGCCGATTGTCACGTTATCGGCATCAGTACCACATTAATATTTTAAGAAAGTGGCGCGAGTGACGGGACTTGAACCCGCGACCTCCGCCGTGACAGGGCGGCGCTCTAACCAGCTGAACTACTCCCGCTAAAGATAAGTTCAAA
>JAUICS010000177.1 GCA_030427765.1 Alphaproteobacteria bacterium | reverse complement strand
AGGGGCGTTTGCACCTGAAAACAGAAATGGGCGTTCTGGAGGTTACTCCTAGTGAAATTGCCGTTATTCCGCGCGGTATAAAATTCGCTGTTGATTTACCGGACGGGCCATCCCGCGGCTACGTATGTGAAAATTATGGTGCGACATTCACCATTCCGGACCGTGGACCGATCGGGGCAAACGGGCTTGCCAACCAACGAGACTTTCTGGCACCGGTTGCCGCCTTCGAGGATGATGACAAACCAACGCAGTTATTTGCAAAATTTGGCGGTAAAATGTGGGTTGCGGATCTTGCGCACTCGCCATTAGATGTCGTCGCTTGGCATGGAAATTATGCGCCCTACAAATACGATCTACGTCGATTTAATACAATCAATACGGTCAGTTTTGACCATCCGGACCCATCCATTTTTACCGTACTGACATCGCCAAGTCATCCGGCTGGAACGGCCAATATTGACTTCGTCATCTTCCCGCCACGCTGGATGGTGGCGAATGATACATTCCGTCCACCCTATTTCCACCGAAATTTGATGAGTGAATTTATGGGCATGATCGACGGCGTGTATGACGGGAAAGAAAGTGGCGGATTTTCACCCGGCGGATGTTCCTTGCATAACTGCATGTCCAGTCACGGTCCGGATGCCGGAACGTTCGTAAAGGCCCGTGAAGCATCGCTTGAGCCGCATTATTTAGACTCCGGCCTAGCATTCATGTTTGAAAGTAAATTCATTATGCGTGCAACAAAATTTGCGATGCAATCCGAAAGCCGCCAGCGTCAATACCATGATGTCTGGAGTGATATGCCGAAGCTGTTTTCTACTTCGAAAAAAGACGCCGCATAGGCTCGCGCTGACATTTCCTAAATAAGGTTAGGCGACTTTCGCCTCGCCTTTCTTGCCAATGGCATATTTTTGCGTACCTTTTGTCACGACCTTATCCGATGATAAAATGTCATCCACCGCATGTTCAGTATAATCCTTGCGCAATTCACGGTATATGTCGGCAAAATCGGAATATGTTTTGTCGAACAAATCCTGAATACTGTTGATCACAAAATATGTTTGCTGGTAATCATCCACACGGTAATTTGTCTGCATAATCCGGATAAGGTCAAACATAATACGGTGCGGTGAATCATCATCCAATGCAAATACCGTTTCACCCGGTGATGATAAAATTCCTGCACCATAAATACGCAGACCCTTCACCGTTTTCATCAGTCCGAATTCAACCGTGTACCAATAAAGACGTGATAAATTCTGGATACAATCGAAACGGTGGGCACGCAAACCGCCCTCGCCAAACGCCTGAATATAATCGGCAAACACCGGATCGGCCAGCATCGGCACATGGCCAAACACATCGTGGAATATATCCGGCTCCTGAATGTAATCCAGCTGCGCACGTTTCCGGATAAATCGCCCTGCCGGAAATTTCCGCATGGACAGCATTTTAAAAAATGGAAGGTCGGGAATAAGCCCCGAAACGGGAATAACCTCAAACCCCGTTTTTTCCATCAGATAATAATTCAAATCATCAAAATCCGGAATCTTGTTTTCGGTTATGTTGAGTGTATTCAAACCGTCAAAAAATTCATCGCAAGCACGGTTTTTTATTATATCGGTCTGGCGTTGAAAAAGTGTTTTCCAGACATCGTGATCTTCGTCAGTATAATTATGCCAACCTTGCTCGATAATATATTTTGGCCATTCGTCTGGATGACCAAATCCGGTTGGATTACCAAATTCCTGTTTTGCTTGTGTTGATTGTAATTGCATTGTGCATATTCCTATTATTTTCCCTGTGGATATTTTTTAAGATACCGTACCACATGGATGAATATGCCCTAAGCCAATTCTATGCTGCGTTTGCGAGGACGGGCGAACGTTTTCCGTGTATCTGTTCCAATTCTGTCGGTGCATTTGGATGATGTTCCGGAGACGCATTTTGAAATGCCTCAAGCTCCAGACAATTCTTCTCAATCTCCCGAATTTTTGGGTAGTCATCCAGCGCAACATGAAAACGACGTGCGTTATAAAGTTGTGGTATCAAACAAACATCCGCAAGACTTGGCTTAATGCCGCACGTAAATGGCGTATCAACATTGATAAGATACATTTCATAGGCACGAAAACCCTCATGCATCCAATGCGCCACCCAGTCCATTTGTTGCTGTTCTGAAATATTCAGTTTTTTACCCATATAAGCTTTCCAGACTTTCGGGATGTTCAGCGGCGCAATATCACATGCAATGATATTGGCCATTTGACGGATAAATGCCTTTTGGCACGCGTCACCAAAAATCAGTGGCGGGTTGGGATAGGCTTCGGATAAATATTCGATTATGGCCAAAGACTGGCTAATTTTGCATTGACCGTCATCCAGAACCGGAACAAATTGTTGCGGATTGATTGCGCCATAATCTTCTGTCCGGTTTTCACCGCCAACCAGATCCACATGCACACTTCGGTATGGAATATTTTTTAACTCGAGTGCTATGCGCACACGATACGACGATGACGATCGATAGTAATCGTATAATGTAATCATTTATGCTGCGGCAGCCTGTTTATTATATTCAACAATCTTTTGGTCAATGGTTCCAAATATGGAATTACCATTATCATCTTTCATTTCAATATGGACACGGTCACCAAATTTCATAAACGGCGTTTTAAAATCACCCTGTTCAATCTTTTCGATCATACGAATTTCAGCAAGGCAGCTTATACCCGCATTGCGGTCATAATTTGAAATGGTCCCCGATCCGATTATCGCGCCAGCGGCCAATGGACGTGTGCGCGCAGCATGGGCAACCAATTGTCCGAAATGAAACTGCATATCCACGCCGGCATTCGGACGTCCAACTTCTTGTCCATTCAGTACACTGATTAAAGGCAAATGCAATTTTCCATCTTTCCACGCCATGCCAAGTTCATCCGGTGTTACGGCAACCGGCGTGAACGCGCTTGGCGGTTTTGATTGAAAAAAACCAAATCCTTTGCCAAGCTTCGCCGGAATTAAATTCCGTAATGATACATCGTTCATGAGCATAATCAGCTTTATGTGCGATAGTGCATTTTCAGGGTCAATTCCCATTGGCGTATCATCCACGATGACGGCAACTTCCGCCTCGAAATCAATTCCGTATTCCTCCGACGGAATTGGAATATCATCATGCGGTGCAAGTATAGTATCAGACACGGCCTGATACATTAACGGGTCATTCAAAAACTCCGGCGGCATTTCTGCGCCACGCGCTTTTCGTACCAATTCGACATGATTTAAGTACGCACTGCCATCCGCAATTTGATAAGCACGTGGCAATGGTGATGCCATTTTCTTTACATCGAACTCTTTCGCGTTCGGAATATCACCGTTTTCCAGTTTTTCAGAAATGTCTTGCAGCTTCGGCTCAACATTCGCCCAATCATCCAATGCGGCCTGCATTGTACCGGCGATATGCGGAACCGGCACGTATTGTGACAGGTCCTTTTTAACAACAACCAGTTGGCCATCACGGCCAACTTTCAGTGATCCGAGTTTCATTTACGCTGCACCTTTTTGTTTATCTTCCAAAACGCCGCGGCGTATCTGGTCAAGTTCGATGGACTCAAACAATGCCTTGAAGTTTCCTTCACCAAAACCTTCATTGCCCTTACGCTCGATAATCTCGAAAAAGACAGGACCGATTGCATCCTGCGTAAAGATTTGTAGCAAAATGCCATCATCTTCCGGTGCGCCGTCGATAAGGATACGAAGCTCCTTCAACTTCTCCAGATTTTCACCATGCCCTGGGATACGCTCCGCCACCTTCTCATAATATGTGTCCGGTGTATTTTGAAGTGGAACACCGTTGCGTTTTAGGCCTTCAACCGTGTCATAAATATTGGATGTGCCAAGGGCAATATGCTGGATTCCCTCACCGTTAAAACGTTTCAGAAATTCTTCAATCTGGGATTTATCATCCGAGCTTTCATTCAGCGGAATGCGGATTTTGCCGCAAGGACTTGTCATTGCACGGCTTTTCAGACCGGTTAGTTTCCCTTCGATATCGAAGTAACGAATTTCACGGAAATTAAAAATGTCTTCGTAGAATTTTGCCCACACATCCATATTGCCACGATTTACATTATGGGTAAGGTGGTCAATGTACGTCAGAGAACAATCATTGGCGGCATCCGGTTTGCCGGTAAATTCGAATTCCTGCTCATACTTATCTGAATCGTCAACCAAGTACAAAAGTGATCCACCAATGCCCTTAATTGCCGGTATGGAATCCGTGAACGACCCGCCGGTTCCTTTTGCACATTCAGCGCCTTTTTTAATGGCCTCCTGATATGCATATTCTGCATCGG
>JAUICS010000176.1 GCA_030427765.1 Alphaproteobacteria bacterium | reverse complement strand
AAAGACTATATTTGGAAAGTGGGCCACAAAGGGCGGCCAAAAAACGAGGCCAAAAAGGCGATAAGTGTTGCTTAAAGTATTGCTTAGCCGTATTTGCTGTCCGGATCCTCTGGTGGGGCTTCTGTTCCATCTGCGTATTGCATTTCATCATCAAAAACGGCGACGTGAAGCCCGGTCTCCCTTGCCAGCATGTGGTATGCGGATTGTTTGGTCAGTGTACCGCCGCGGCCAAAGTTTTTTACATGGTGTGCGCAGGCCGCATCCATTGTGATAATCGATTTATCGGGTTGGTTCCGGCGGCGCATGTGTTCGTCGGTGTTTCTAACGATGCGTTCAATGACATCATCCGGAATTTTAATCCCGTGGTGTTTTTCGTAGGATGGGCGGATGTTCTTCATAATTGTAATGGTTTCCTCCGAATTCGGAATGCGCAGGTGCAATTTCTGGAAACGACGGTCAAGTGCCTCATCCTTTTGCACATACCATCTGTATTCATCGGCGGTGGTCGCGCCGATAAGTTGCATATCCCCCACGGTCAGGTAGGGTTTCATAACATCAGACAGGCCGGCATAGCCGGACCCTTCCACATTCGGCATGATCATGTGAATTTCGTCGATGAACATAATGAATTTCGGGCGGCTTGGGTCGTGGTAACGTTCGGCAATTCCCTTACACACAGGAATAAAACGCTCCTGGAATTCGGCGGGGGTTGATGTTCCGGCGGCCATGGCGGATAGATCAAGTTCTACAAGACGTGCGTTTTGCAGAAGATCTGGCACGGCCTTAGATACAACTTTTTGCGCAAGGCCGACAACAAGGGCCGTTTTACCAACCCCGGCGGGGGCCAGAAGCATCACGTTTTTCCGTCCTTTTTGCAGAAGGATGAGAACCATTTCCTCAATTTCCTCATCACGGCCGGTGATTGGATCAAAACGTCCCTGGCGTTCCTGCTCCGTGATTTCACGGCAGTATCGGAAGATCATCTCTTCCAGATGATCGTCGGAAACTTTGAATTTGAGACGTATTCTATTGTCAGACATGACGGATATTGTTGTTTCTAAGTATCACTATACCATGAATTTTTTGAAAAAGTCGCTATTAGATGCAGGAATATGGACCGGAATGGTTTTGTAGCCCATATCGGCGAGTGTAAGCAGGGTTGCGCGGCCCGACCCAATTTCAACATTATCCATTAATCCTATGCCGAGGACCGGTTTTTCAAGGGATTTGGCGTTTTTAACGGCCTCCTCAACCTTTTCGCGGCGTTCGCGTTCGGCCGGTGACAGGTCGTTGATTGATTTTATCTGTCCGGATTTATCCAGCCATTCGTAACTGAATAACGATTTTTTCCAGTCTTTGACGATGGCATCGGCCTTGATAACGATATTCAGGAATTGTGTATCCAGTGCGGCAAGTGAAGGGCGATCAATAAGAAAGTCACAGTGTTGTCCGCCTGTTTTCGTATTTTTTTCCATTTCTAATAATGTCATATGTATCAAATAATGTTTTGATCGTTGTTGATTGGGATATCGCGATACTGTTTCAAGACAAGAAATCGTATTGCATTCTCCTCCTAAATATTTATCGTAGAAAGATAAATAAATCATAAACATCCGGAATAGATTTATGAGCGCGAGCGACGATACACAAAACAAAATGGAACCAGAAGTCATTATTGTTGAAAATGATGTCGATGAAGTAAGCTGCGATGGCGGTATTCCTGCACTTGGTCATCCACGCGTCTGGTATAGTTTTGATAAGCAGGATAAGGTGACTTGCGGATATTGTGGCCGTATTTTTGTTAAGCGTCGTTCAATTGCCGATGACGGCAAAAGCCATGCAGCTTGATTAATTTTGCTCATATATAAAACTCACTATAAAACGTTTCACAAACAGTTATGTATTTTTACATAATATTTTTTAATTGACATATTCTTTTGCTTGTGTAAGTATCCCCTCTATTGATAATTTTAATTTATATTTATAATAAGCAAAAATTATTTATTCGTTGTGTAGAAGGAATATTCGCATGTCTAAAATAACTTATGATCCATATCGAGATGACGCGGACGTTAAGGATAAGCTTGGTCAGGTTCTTCAAGTCATAGAAGATCATATCTTCGGACAAAGTCATGTAATGAAATTATGTCTTGCTGCAACGATTGCTGATGCCCATGTTGTTCTCTCGGGGGACACCGGAAACGGTTTAAATAGTATGTCTATTGCATTTGAGCGTGCTCTCAATCTTTACGAACAACCTGTTTTGGATGTACAGAAAAAAGGTGATAGATTCCTCGTGTGTGTGCCCGTAAAGGACATTGCTCCAGAGGATGCAGAGAGAATACTAGATTTAAAAATTAATGATAGATTGCCGGACGTTAATGATATCAAGCCTGTATTAACAGCGAATGATGGTGATGGCTCACATGAATTGATACAAATTCAAAAACTGACAAATCGTATAAGCGTGTCGTCTGCTGTTTGTAAGCACATCGCGGATGTTGTGTTGGAACGACTAGAAGAATTGCCTTCAGAAGAGTATCCTGTTCATCATTTTTCAGAAGGTAGCGTCGAGCCAATCCCCTATGTTTCTGCCTGCACAAGCAGTACTTCGGAAGCTTTCAATATAGGATCGAATAACGTAATTGTACTTACGGCAGTTATTCGTATGGCAAAAGCTATGGCTTTAATTAACGGTAGAGACAGTGTCGATATTCAAGATGTAAATGACGTTATAGAGCCACTATTTCCTCATTAAATCAATGTGTTGGTTTTGGTGATGTCCTTGTTTTAATTTAATAGCGATTGCGACATGCAAGAAATTTTTATCTAATCTCTTAAATACATATCTTCGTTGATGTCTTCGCCTTTGCGGGCGGCCTCGGCCAATAAATCCATCATAATATTTTCGATTTCGGGGCGGCGTTCAACGATCGGCCCATCATAGTATGTAAATGTTTTCGGGTCGGATACCATATCGCCGATTATATCCGCGCATGTTTCGGCCATTTTATGGGCCTTCGGCGGCGAATTGATTGTATCGTTCCGAAACTCGATTAATAAATTCGGCACTTTCCGGTTATCACCGTGGCGGTTTGTAACGTGGCCACGGAATACCCGGCCGTCGTATGGTTTGTTATCGCCAACGGTAAACCCTTTTTCCTGGCAACGTTTCATGAATTCTTTTGGCATGCGGTCATCTTGCGAGTAAATGGTTGTTATTTCCCAAGGCCGTTTGAAGTTAAAGAATTTCGGTGTGAAGCTATGAACCGAAATCATTGCGGGAACGATATCATGGTCAATTTTATTATTGAGCCAGCGTGACACGGCGTTATCATACGGGTCGTATATTTCCTGAATGCGGTCACGGCATTCCTGTTGGCTAAGGAACTGGTTCCCCGGAATAATATTTCCTTCGCCATTCACGGCAAACAGGGTCGGGTGGTCAAGCGGACGGTTTACATCGATAACAAGGCGGCTGTATCCACCGAATAAAGCCGGGCAGCCCAAAATTTCGGCCATGCGGCGTGTGACATCCAGAACGCCAATGTCATAGGCGTAATGAGTCTGAAGCTGTTCATGTGTTAAGCCCAAGCTATTCAGGCTTTTTGGTACCAGATTTGCGGCATGTTCACAAAGCAAAATGAAGGGTTTGTCGCTTCCGGCATTTTCCATCCAGAACGGCGGCGGTTCATGCGGGTTTAAAATCCCGTGGGTTTCTGTATAGTCAGTATTGTGCATTGCGTTCATAACGTAATGTATTTGTATAACACTATTTGTGGAGTGATAAGTGATGTTTTTTCATGGTTGGAAGGTTCTTTGTTTTGGGTGTTTTTTGGTTTTGGCGACGACGCAGGCGTTTGCGCTGGATATAAATCCGCGTGACATCGAAAAATTCTGTAAACAGGAAGATCGTGCATATCCTGAACAAGAAGGCGTGCAGTTTGATGGTGAAGCGGCACACCCCTGGGTTATGAGCCTTAAAGAAGGAAAGTATAATGTGGAAAGCAAGGTTGATGGCACAAAACATACCACCACCGTACTGATTTTGGATGACGACTATTACCTTGTTGTTTTGCCTGATATCGAACGCACCACTCACGGCTCGGACGGCGATGATATGATTTACGGTAAAAATGTGCTTGCGGGCTGCAGTAAGGAGCAGTTGTCTGAAGTTCTGCGCAAAAATAAAATTCTGGACGATGGCAGTGACGATGGTAGTGACGATGACGGTGATGAGAGCACAAAAACCGAATAACAACGGTAATTGAAGTCTGGACGCATCTTTCAATACGGATTATAAGCATTTTTGGGGCGGTAAACATCTGAAGAAAAGGATATTTTGATGGGCCGGAAATATTTCGGAACGGATGGAATTCGCGGGAAA
>JAUICS010000175.1 GCA_030427765.1 Alphaproteobacteria bacterium | reverse complement strand
AAGTTATGAAAGGATACTGGAACAAACCCGATGAAACTGCAGATGTTTTAAAAGACGGATTACTTTTCACCGGTGATGTCGCAAAAATAGATGAAGACGGCTACGTCTACATCGTTGACCGTATCAAGGACCTGATTATCACCAACGGATATAACGTTTACCCGCGCAATGTCGAGGAAGCCATCTACCTGCACGAAAGTGTTGAGGAATGCATAGTTGCCGGTATTCCAGACAAGCGTCGCGGCGAACTTGTCAAAGCCTGGATTAAGCCAAAAGATGGAAAATCCATTTCAATTGAGGAAATGAAAACCTTCCTGAAAGACAAGCTATCGCCAATGGAAATGCCAAAATTGATCGAGATTCGTGATAAGCCTTTACCAAAAACCATGATCGGCAAATTATCCCGCAAAGATATCCTCGCCGAAGAGGGACATTAGGCTTCGCAGCCATAAAATTACCATAATTGTTGACATATTATGAATAATAAATTACTGATGCCAATATCTAGACAAGGGCATCAAAATGGCACGCGAGCGCGTAAAACGTTCACTGGGGGAACAAAAACGACTTGGGGACGCACAGTTCTCGACTGCAGCCAGAATACGTCCAAAAATTAAATTCCTGGCCAACAAATCCCGTGACGAGGACACACTGGCATTTTTTAAATCACTTCATGATAAGGGCGTTATATCAACACTTAATGTAAATGATTTCGAAGCCTATTTCATTCGGGCAACAGCCGGACAATGGAAACCGGAAGACATCAATACAATTTTACGTGGCACCGCGAGGGTTATGCCGATCATGGGCAAATCAAATGAAAAACGTGATGCCTGCCGGGCCATCGTTTTAGAGCATTTTGGCAAGTTAGAGGCGAATATCGAAAGTATTCTCCATAACTTCAAAAATACAGACTATTACACACACGCAAAAAACTGTGCAAAGCTTAAAATCCGTCCGTCAGAACGCTTTCTGGATCATTTTTTTACGGCATGTGCAGATAAAATCAAGAAAATCTCGCCCGCGAAGATGTCATCTTTCATGCGCTCAATGGCGAAGTTAGGCATTTTGCCGCCCGCACGTATTTTAAACCAAGTGTTATCGAAGCTTGATGTAAACATCGGAAAGTTGCGGCACACCACCGCATCAACGGTAATGTGGTCCGCCGCCGCAATTGATAGCATGCCCGGAAGCGACGAGCATGGATTGTTAAAAGCCATATATACGAAATTGCGCCGCAAATATCCACAAGCCCATTACAAAGGCATAGATACACGCCAGCGACTGCATAGCGCCGATTTATGGTTCCGCAACGCGACGCCCGTACGCAATATTTCGACAAAAGATACAACGTCAAACATGGAAGAAGACATGATGGCGTACTTCGATCTGGCGGGATACACGGTTCTGGACGATACCGATGGAATCATAGCTGACATTCCAAATGCCATTGATTTCGCAATACAGGTTCCATCCACTAGCGAGACTGTTATGATTGAAATGGATGGCCCGTCTCACTACATCAACGTCATACATAATGACGGCTCATATGGCGAAGATTATAACGGAAATACAATCCTGCAAGCCGGTTTAAGCCAGAAATCAGGTCAAAATCTGATTATTTTGCGAATATCTATCGATCTTTACAGAAGATTACAGGCAATTGAGCAGGAAACGGACGCAGCAGGCTTTAGAGACACCGTAAAACCGTTTCTTGATACAATCATAAACACGGTTCTATCAGATGATTTTAGAGAAGGCGTACACACAGTTGTCATGCAACCCGACACCGATGATTTTTGTATTTCAACCATGCATAGTTCGGACACTAAGCCACCCACCTGTCCACAAATTATCCCGAGCGCGGCAACGCCTTGATCATCAGCAGTCCCGCACCATAAATGGCAAATGCCGTCACCATACCGATCAGGGAGTCAAAGACGTACGCATGATATCCGGCATAACGCCATGACACCGCAGCCGCTATACCGCCCGCAATCATCGTAAAAGCCAGAAAACGCTTTATCGGCCAGCGCATGACGCATATTACAAATAATGGCGCAAACCCAGCAGACATAAGGGCAATGGCAAACATTGTGAGGTCAAATACACTTTTCTGACCGGACAAGGCGATCGCTAAGGCAAATGCGGTCACACCAAGCGTCCCGACTTTCATAAACAGGTATGAATTGCGGTATTTGTGGAATATTTCCTGCGTCAGGCTAGCCGTGCTGCTTAACACCAATGAATCCGCCGTTGATATCGTGCTGGCAAAGATACCGGCCAGAATAACGCCCACGAGGATTTCCGGCAGCATTTCCATCGCCAGTTTCGGCAACGCAAGTTCCGTATCGAAATCAGCCTCCGGAATAAGGGCACGCGTACATAATGCTACAAGATACGCCGTTATATAAAACACACCGTACGACCCCTCAAACCACCAAAGCGCCTTAACCGCGTCTTTGGACGTCTTCAATGTCATATACCGCGTCATGACATGCGGAAAACCAATAAAACTGATACCGACCGACAAGCAACAAGTACAAACAATAGCGGACCGAATGGATTGTTTTGCGGAAATAACGATACAAGCTTGGGATCAATACTTTCCAATCTGTCATACAGACCATAAAAACCACCCAATTCGGACAATGACACAGCCAAAAGCAACGCCATCGCCCCGAACATCACAACAATTTGCGCTACATCCGTCCAGATCGATGCACGAATACCGCCGGCCCAACAATACATGATGACAATTATCGCACCCAAGATTGCGCCAATATTGTAATCCCATCCAAACAGAACGTTTAATGCCTTACTTCCCGCCGATAACTGCGCAGTAGCATAAAGCGTTACGGCGAAAATGCTCAGCATACCAATCAATATCTGGAACGAACGGCACCGTGGGACAACGTTACATGATAAAAAATCGGAGGAGGATGCAATTTTATGCCGCTGCGAATACGTTCGAAAACGTCGAATTGTAAGCAACAGAACCGGAATTGACCCGGCAAGCAGTCCGAATATAAACCATGCACCGGATAGCCCCATCGCGTACCCAAAACCGATAATACCGGTAAAACCGAAACCGCTGGCCGTTGATGCCGCCGCGGATAGGCCAACGAAAGCCGGACTTATTTCACGGCTGGCAAGCAAGTAATCATCAACGGATTTTTTGCGCTGGTATACCGACAGTAAACCAATAATCAGGAAACAGCTCAAAAACCCCAGAAAGCTATAAATAACAATCGTCATAAAAATAAAAAATGATATTTAAAATATTAATATTGTGGTGGCGGACGTTCACGATAACTGCCGCCGTAACCACCGCCATATCCTCCGCCCTGCTGCGGGCCACCATAACCACGGCCCCCGCCGCCACGCATACCGGGTGGGCCACCGCCGCCCGCCATTTGCTTACGAAAACTGTCATCCGGCCGTCCCATGTGACAACGTGGAATAAATGGGAAGGTTTCGGTTAAAACGTAAAAATACTCTTTTTGTCCAGAATTACTGCCCGGCACAATGTCAAAAATGCCATTACATTGATCAAGATTGCCTAAACCCGGCACAAATTCATAATCCGCCACAAACGTGCCGTCATACTGGCCGCCCGGACCGCCATCACGGTAACCGGATTTAATTCTATAGCTGGCGGAATAACGTCCTGACGTACTTACAAACACCGGAAAACCGTCAGCGGCATATCCGACAAATGACATATCCTTATCAACCAAACCCCATGGAATACCATGATAATGATATGTGCCATCCGGCTGTACGTGCGCATTGTTATTATCAAGTCCAAGATCAAGTTTCCCGGACAGGGCTTCATAACGCCATCCGGACGAACGGTCATTTTGCCAGAATTCACCAGTGCCGGGTTCAAACGGTACACCATTTACCGCAACGCCGAACAACATACCCGGCGCCTCAATAGGATGGCCAATGTAATGCGGCCGCGTCGTTACCTTGAATTCAAAATCCTGCGGCTGAATACTGTTTGGATTTCCACGATTTGGAAACTGGCCCGTTGCATGATCCGGGATGGCATTACTGTCGATATGAAAATATCCATCGCGTTCATATACCTCAACCCGTGTTTGCTCGAGCGCAATCGGTATATGATAATGCTGATGTAATGAGCTGTCCCCGTTACTTTCATGCGCATGCGCAGATGCAATCAGGGACAGTCCGAATAATAAATAAACGCCAGAACGCAGCAATATTAAGCCGCCTTCTTTGTTTTCACCGGTTTTGCCTGCTCGGCCTCGGCAAGATGGGATACAATTTCCAACGTCTGTGTCTGGAATGGAATTGTAATGCCGCTCTTATCAAGTGTTTCCTTGATGCCCTTTGTCATATCCCATTTGAGATCCCAGTAATCTGAAG
>JAUICS010000174.1 GCA_030427765.1 Alphaproteobacteria bacterium | reverse complement strand
AGAACGCCTTTATCTTCACCGCGGCATCGCATCACGGCAATTCAAGAAGGCTTTCGTTTTGGCAGACGGTATTGAAATTTTAGGCGCCAGCCTGTCAAACGGCTTACTCAACATAGATTTGCAAAAAATCATACCGGAAACCAAGGCCCAGAAGATCAAAATCACAACCGATGAAAATGACATTCCGGGCCAGGCCGAAACCATCGATGTAGATACATCATCAAAGGATTAATATTTTTTTAAACTTTAGAGTGTAAAAAAATATTATGGCAAATTATTTAACAGCATCTAGGTCAGAAATACCAGCCGCAGACTCAAGTTGGCTATCAAGAAACATCGGTTGGATAACAGGCGGTGTTGCTGCATTGGGGGCTGCATTTTTTGCATCACAGATACCCGACCTTCATATCAGCAAAGTAATTTCCTCAGCAACGGGGGTAATAGGCATCGGCGCATTTGCAGGTGGAATTCGCGGTGCTCTCAGTAGTGACGTGAGTGTTGGTGAAGGTCTAAGTGACGGATTATCTCATGGTATCTTGACAGGCGGTTTGTGGCTTGCTGGTACTGTAGGTGGCTTCATGCTAAGTACAACATTAGGACTAGACCCTATGTTTGGAATGGCGGTTGGTGGACTTCTTGGAACAGGAGCTGCCTCGCTTATTTCAGGACAATTTAATATTGCTTCACTTATCACCACAGCTATGTTTGGTGCACAAAGCTTGGCACCTGCCATTGTAGGTTTACAAAATGGAATTTTTGCACCCTCAATATCTCCGCCTTAAACTTTCTTGGCGAAATTAATATATTTTTCATATTATTAGTCTATTTTGGTGAAAAATAGGCTTAAATATTAATGACTGAGATTACCACATCTGCTAACGAAGGAAATTACGTTAACACATCCTGGATTACAACAGGATTGATTACGGCTGGTGGATTAGCATTATCAACACTTTTTGGCGCTGACCCAGTTACGACTGTCACCGTCGGGGCGGGTGTGGTGCTTGCGTCATACGCCGCAAGCGGTCTAGCAAACATTTCAGAATGGCTTTATGACAACTCAGGTGTGGGATTTGGCATACGGACATTGATGGGAGAATTAGACTCGGCACCTGACCTTATTTTGAAAGCCGGCCTTTTTGCCGCCGTCACCGCGATCGGTTTTGCCGTAGCCCCTATGATTGCCATACCGGGTGCATCGGGAATAATTTTAAATGACATGTTAATCGCTGGAATTGCCGGCACTGCAGCAACTGCAATAGGTGGTTGGCTGACAGGAAATTTTAATTCCACTACAACCCGAATAACTTCTGCTTTGAGTATCGGTATGATTGGATCCGGCAGCTTAATCGAAAACGCCTATATTAACGTCACACCGCATGACGTAGCCTCACTAACACGCTAGCCCCTTTACATTTTCATAAATCAGGTGTATAAATTTCACCATTAAAGGGAGTTTATAATGTCTGAAATTACCGTAGATAAACTGGATGCCGAGCACAGCGATCCAGTAAAAATCGAACGCCCATACATGGGCATCATGTCTAACAAAATGAAATGGATTGTGGGTTTTTGCGGTGCCGCGTTTGCAGGCCTCTCCCTATCTGTTGTTCCTGAGTTTTATCTAAACTACGCAGGCATGACCGGCAGTACCGTTCTTTATGATACTTTACTTGGCACATTAGGAGTCGGTCTGGTAGGGCTTGGTGAAGGTATTATTCGCTCATCACTATCAATGCGTGATGGAATGGCTCATGGTATTTTGGTTGGCGGAGTGTCATCCGCGATTGCCATCGGGGGCGCAGCATTATCCATTGCCACAATTTCATTAACGGGAATAGGATTTGATCCTATTTCAACCTATTTTGCCGCCGGTGCCGTTGGGGCAGTGGCCGCATCGAAGATATCAAAAAGCTTTAACGCAACATCTCTTCTTGTTGCGATTGGTGGCCTTGCTTCGTTGGCTATTTATTCCTCTGGTGTAGACTTATCACAGTTTGTGGTACCGGAAATGTTCGAGCAGCTTGAAAAATGCCCACAATGCATAGAGGCATCTTTCACACCATAATTAACGTAAAGCGTTAGGCGGCAAGTGCGCGATCGAATTCTTCCGATGCAAAAAAGATAATGCGCATGGCATCTTCGCAGTCGGCATTACGCAACGTGTCAATGATATCCTCATCACGTGCACGGCGTGTTATACGCGCAAGACGCTGAAGGTGCTGGTGAGCCTCCTCACGTTGCGGCGATAAAACAACAACCATAATATCTACCGGCTTTTCATCAACCGCATGAAAATCAATGGAACGGTTCAGCTTTACAACAAGGATATAAGGTTCCTTGATCATCGGCAGCCTTAATTGCGGGATGGCAACGCCATCACCAATTCCGGATGTTGAGGATTTTTCGGCATTAAGAAAACTGTCATACAGCGCATCTTTATCCAGACCGGTATCTTCTGAAATGCGTTTCGCGATTTGTGAAAACGCTTGTTTGTAATTCTCAGAACTTAAATCGAAAATGACATTCTGTGTCATAATATCTTCACCCACATAGTTCATTTTTTATTTCCCTTTAACTTATTACCTTTTAAATTAGTTCTTAATTTTTTATTGGTTCACTTTCTAACATGTGTTTCTTAATGAAAGCTTAATACAGAAAGCCATATTAAAACGCCAGAAAAAAATACGTTGCTATGCACACAAAAATAAGGGGTTTACAAAGATTTCAATATATCGCCCCACACGGTAATAATAACGAAAAAACACACACAAATAATGAAAAACGTTTCTATTAAATTAAAACACACGGAATATGACATTCATATCGGTAACGGCATACTCAAAAAAGCCGCAGGCTTGATACACGCGATTCACCCGCATCAACATTGTGGATTATTTTCCGATAAGACCGTTTATGACCTGCATGGCGAAACCCTCAAGACATCGCTTCAAACCGCCGGTTACAATGTGCTGTCCGATACATTTGCCGCTGGCGAAAGCAGTAAAACCATAGAGACAATCACGCACTTCTACACATCTTGTATCAAACAGGGGCTGGAACGCAAAAGCCCGATTATAGCACTCGGCGGCGGGGTCAGTGGTGATCTTGTCGGTTTTGTTGCGGCATCTTACTTACGCGGTGTCCCGTTTGCACAAATTCCGACAAGCCTGCTGGCCATGGTCGACTCGAGCGTCGGCGGGAAGGTCGGATACAACCACGCACTCGGCAAAAACCTGATTGGTGCGTTTCACCAACCATCCATCGTCATTATTGACACTGCCCTTTTACAAACCCTACCAAAAGATGAGTTCCAATGCGGAATGGCCGAATGCGTAAAGCATGGGGTTTTAGGGGATGCCGATTTATTTGAATGGACGGAAAAGAATGTCGACAACATTATGGCGCTTGATTCCAACACACTCGAAACACTTATCGAACGTAACGTATCGCTAAAAGCCAAAATTGTTATGCAGGATGAACGTGAAAGCAATGTGCGCGCTCTCCTGAACCTAGGTCACACATTCGGCCATGCGATTGAGGTTGAAACCGGATATACGCAATATAAACATGGGCAGGGAGTCGCACTCGGCTGCGTTGCCGCATGTTACCTTGCCGTTCAGGAAAAAAGATGCGATGAATCTGTGTTAAACAGAACTAAGGCCCTACTTGATAAAATCGGATTACCGACAAAGGCCCCTCTACCGCCAATCGATACACTTATGAATGCCATGAAACGGGATAAAAAAGTACAGGATGGTGAGGTAAGGTTGGTCTTGCCAGATGCAATCGGCAAGACCTCGATTGTTCTCGACACACCCTCATCCGCCATCGAAAAAGCATGGCGGTATATTTCGGCTTAATGGGATATTTCTAAGCGGACTTTTTCTTTTTCTGTTCCTGAACCTGCTCGACAATCACCGGATCAACCCAGCCCAGATTGCCATCCGATCGACGGTACACCATATTCAAACCATTATGGCTTGCATTACGGAACATAAATGCCGGTTGACCGGATAAATCCATCCGCATTACGGCCTCCGACACCGTTAGTGTCGGAATATTTGTTGTGACCTCCGCAACCACAACAGGGTCACCATTATCGCTTTGCTCAGGTTCATTATCCTGCGTGCCTTCGGTTGCCAGAACATAATCATGTGCCTTCATGGATTCACCTTCCGGTGTTTCTTCCATACGTTCATGATGATCACGTAATTTCTTTTTGTAGCGGCGCAGCTGCTTTGCCACACGTGCTGCCGCTATATCAAATGCGGCGTACGCATCTGTCTCCACATCATCCGCCATCACCATGATGTCTTTTCCTATGCGAATGGAGATATGGACTTTGATGAACGCATGGCCTTCGCGCGAAAACACAACATCTGCATCAAAGTCCATA
>JAUICS010000173.1 GCA_030427765.1 Alphaproteobacteria bacterium | reverse complement strand
GTTTTGTTCGCCACCAGAAAGTTGAACCAGAAGACGGTTTAAAACATTTTGAAGACTTTGACCGTTCTGCAATTGAATGGCGGGATCGCTTGAAGTCTCAAATGCATCTTCCGGTGTGTAGGATTCATTTTCGTCACCGACGTTTAAATTTCCTAAAATCGAAGCCAACGCATTTAAGGTTTCTTCATCTGCATTATCTGCCGTGTGTTTCTGATCGATTAACACCGGAACAAGGGCGTTCAAATCCTCATCGGTGCCATCACCATGAATGATATTTATGAGTGCCTGAATGCCGTTTTGAAGTTGTTCCAGTTCGGCCTTTGTTTCAGGTTGCAGTTTAATATCTGCAAGTAATGATGGGTTCTGGATGATATCTTCAATCGTAACCTGCTTGGTGATGTTTCCATTAGCTGCCACATCCAAAATCTTTACATCACCCGTTACATTTCCATTGTGGAAATTATCAATGCCCTGAAGTGCCGGTAAGGATGCTTCGTTTAGAACTGTTTTGAAAATATTCGGGTCGGGAGTGCCGGATAAAACAAAGTTCTCGATTTGAATGGCGAGTCCCTCGGGCAGCGATTCAATATCAAGCTCAGGATGCATGACTTGCTTCAAAGGCAGGGTGAATAAACTAAACGGATTGGTGTTGAAACCGTCGGGATTTCCATCTCCATCCCCACCGTTCTCGGCAGCAGATGAAACTTGTTTCAGAATTTCCTGTTTCTGATTGGGTGTTATCTTTCCAGTCGCCTGAAGGTTCTGAAGGTACTGGCCAAACGTGATGCCGCCCTCGGCCTCCGTATCACCTGATAACGGGGTTGCATCATTGGCCACGCCAAACAATCCAAGTGTCTGAAGGGTTTGACCGGTTGCACCGGTTAATCCTTGTAAGGCACCGCCAGGCGCACCGGATTGATTGCCCGGCAAGGCCTTCGTCGTTACAAATTTTTCAAAACCAAAATCCGTCATCTTTTTACAATCACTTTTTAATTAGGCTGTTTCGCTTAAACCAGTGGTTACAACTTTTTGTTTTTCGCCGCCAAACTTACCGGTTGAACCGTATTGAAGGCTTTGTGTTAAGGCCGATTTCTTGGCGGCCATCATAATGCGGTCATGCATGCGCTTCATAACGCGTGACATTCTTTGCAATGCTTCCATGTTTTTATGCGCGGCCTCTGAAAACTCTTTTTCCATGCTTTCAAGCTGCGTGCGCAATTTGGGATCAACTTTTTCCTTTATGTCTTTGCCCTTTTTAATCAGGTACTGCGCGTCATCCTGATATTTTTGGGCAAGCTCAAGCTTTCTATCTTGCATGCTCAGGAAATCATTCATGCGGCTGTCCTGAATAGCCTGCGTTTCTGAATCGTACAGTTGACGGAGATGATCAATCGTGTTCATCACCTGTTGAATCGCCTTGTTCGGATCTCTGTAATGACGAGGGGTCTTATTCAACTGTAGATTCATCTGCTGTCTCCTGTTGTGTTTCTATTACGTTTAATTTCTGTGCTGCGTTATATCGTTCGATACTTGTTTCGGCAGCCGCCACACCATTATTTGGCACATTGTTATATTTTTGATGGTCTATGCGTGCCTGCATCTCGATCATTTCTTTTTTAACGATCTCTGCAATTCCTATGCCACCCGCCTCGGTAATAATGTCCCCGTATTCCTTAACCATCATGCTGCGGTAAACTTTCTCTGCGTGTCCGCCGCCAAAAATTCCATTGGTTTCAATGTTTTCGAACATTGGTTTTAACATTTCTGTCAGGAACACGGCCTCAAACTCTTTTGCCTTTTCTTCTATTTGTTGTTCTGTGGATTTTTTGTGTTTGGCAAAATCGATCGTCGTTTTCTGTGTTTGCAGATAATCATCAGCCTGCACCATCGCGCTTTGAACCTGAAATCCTATATCTGTTGCTAAATCGGTCATTTCAAATCCATTCCTATAACGTCTGTATCTCGGCTTGTAAGGCCCCGACCGCCTTGATGGCCTGTAAGATCGTAATAATGTCACGCGGTCCGACACCCAGCTTGTTCAGGCCGGTCACCATTTCCTGTAGCGTAATGCCGGTTTCCAGTGCTGTTACTTTTGCATCTTCACCCTGATTTACCTGGATATCGGTGCGGTCGACCACTTGCGTGTTTCCGCGCTCGGAGAATGGGTTCGGCTGCGATACCTGTGCCGTTTCATTTATCTGGATTGTCAGATTGCCCTGTGCGATGGCAACGGTACTGATCCTTACATCCGCGCCCATGACAATGACGCCTGTTGTTTCGTCAATGATCACTCGGGCCGGCTGGTCTGGTTGTATCGGCAGTTGCTCAATATCCGTGATCAGGTCAATGATATTACCTGTATACGTCTTTGGAATGCTCAGTTTTACACTGGCGGAATTTTGCGCCAGTGCGGCTGGCTCTGCAAGGAACCCGTTAATGGCCCGTGCGATACGGCGTGATGTTGTGAAGTCCGGATTGCGTAAGGCAAGGCGAACATCCTGCATATCGGCCAGATCGAAATAAATTTCTTTTTCAACAATCGCGCCGTTTGGGACACGGCCGCTCGTTGGAATATTTTGGACAACGGTTGCGGCATTACCAGTTGCCGAAAAACCGGAAATATTCACGGACCCCTGTGCCACGGCATAAATTTCACCATCCGCACCCATTAACGGCGTTACAAGTAACGTTCCGCCCAGAAGGCTTTCGGCATCCCCAAGTGCGGCAACGTCAACATCAATACGTGCACCTTGATTTGTAAACGGGGGCAGGGTGGCCGTAACCATAACGGCCGCCACGTTACCGGTGTTCAAATTCTGGTCGCGTACATTGACACCAAGGCGTTCAAGCATGGATGTCAGGCTTTCGGCAGTGAACGGTGAGTTTCCAAGTGAGTCTCCAGTGCCGCTTAATCCGACTACAAGACCGTATCCAACAAGTTGGTTGTCACGAACGCCTTCAAATTCAACGATGTCTTTAATACGCGTTGTCTTCGAAAATGCGTTTGCGGCAAGCAATGCCATGATGAACGTAACGACAACGAGGCCGATAAGTGCGCGTTTAATCCCGTGTGTTACGTTTTCCAATATGTCTGTCTTGTTATAAGCCATGTTACAAAATTTATTTTCTATAATCGTTTTATTGTTTCGCTGGGTTTCTATGTGCGAAAATCATGCCAATCGACGTTTTGTCTAATGTGTTGATAATGTTGGGTTATTAAGGTGCGGCGTATTCTGGCCGGACAAATATTACCTAGCTGGATAAGGGTAAGAACGGCCTTAGGCAAAATTTGCCTGCTTGACCTACACCCGCCGGAACGCGTTATAATGAATGGTGAAGGAAGGTACACAGAAATGAAAATCGACGGTCCGGGACGGCTTGAAAAAGCCGATAATAAGAAAAAGACGAATAAGTCATCGTCCGATGGGTCATTCGGCGATTTCATGAATGCCGATGAGACGCAGGCAAAATCGGATGTCGGCGGTCTTTCGCAAATTAATCAAACGGAATCCTTACTGGCGGTTCAGGCGGCGGAAGATCCGACCGAGCGTTCGGCGCGCCAGCGTATGACGAAACGCGCGGATAAAATCCTTGATATGCTTGAGGAGATGCGTATGAACATTTTGTTCGGTAATGTCACCGTGGGTCAGGTTATGGCGATTGCCGATGTGGTGGCCAGTTATCGTGAAAAGATTTCGGACCCGCGTCTTGTGGTTCTTCTGGACGAAATTGACCTCCGTGCCCAGATTGAAATTGCCAAACTCTCTGTGGCTTTAGAACGCCAATCCTGAAATTTGTTATCCATAAGTCACTGACGTTATGTGATGTATTGCATTTTTCTGCACTACAGACTATATTGCATGCCTGATATTTTTAGTCGCGATTTTATACAAGGAATAATCGATGTCAAAAGCAACCAGTGCCATTGTACCGCCAGATTACACACCAACTGACAAAGAAGAATTTATGAATCCTGTTATGCTGGAGTATTTCCGCAAGAAATTGATTGCATGGCGTGAGGAACTGCTTCGTGAAAGTAGTGAGACAGTAAAACAAACATTACAGGAAACCCAGTTGCAGCAGCCGGATTTGAATGACCGTGCATCTGTTGAAACGGATCACGCACTTGAACTACGCACACGTGACCGTGAACGGAAACTTGTGAAAAAGATTAATGAAGCGCTGATGCGTATTGAAGATGGTTCTTACGGATATTGTGAAGAAACCGATGAACCAATTTCTGTCGCACGTCTTGACGCACGTCCTATTGCCACATTATCAATCGAGGCACAGGAACGTCATGAACGTAAAGAAAAGACGCAACGCGACGATTAAGGTACAAAACATATATTCATGCGGCTGTGGCGGAATTGGTAGACGCGCCAGACTCAAAATCTGGTTTCAGCAATGAAGTGTC
>JAUICS010000172.1 GCA_030427765.1 Alphaproteobacteria bacterium | reverse complement strand
GTTCCATAGGGTCCAAGATAGTATGATTCGTGCGGGGAATGCCAGACCGGTTACACGACTATAAACAGGAAAAAAATCGAATTTATTTTTACATAATGTTAATAGGTTTTCTATAACGTGTTGGTGGGACATAAAAATGACAAAAGATTATGTAATAGATGGAAATATTGCCCTTGTGGGGGCTCTACCAAATCCAAATGGGCGAGGACTGGATTTGGTGGACACATATCTGCTCCAAAAATTGTTGAAGTCACTCAAAGATTTGGGGATTCCTTTGGATGATGATTATCAAAATGCATTCGTAAGCGGTGAAATAACGGAAACAGTCAACGAGCGTCTTGATATAGTTAATATGGACAATGATGCAATGTTTGCTGCTGGACTTACACCAAGAGATTTTTTGATGGTTTCACTGATTTCTAACCCAGATATTTTATGCGTGGTTAATGTTCCGCATGATGCAGCAGGAAGTTATGCTGGTGTAGGTGACAGTTTTAATGCGTCGGTTAGGCTTAGCCCTCATAATACATCCGCCAATTGGGCAAAAAAAATTGCGGAGTCTGGCGCTAAAATTGTTTTTGTAACTGGGCAGGATGGTTTTAATCCGCAGCAAGTGAATAATGGTAATTTTATTTCTTTTGAAATCGATAGTCAGAATAAATCATTTATAATGATTGATCAGGGATATTTATTTGAATTAATGCAAACGCCAGAGTTCAGAGAAACACTATTATATAAAACCCTTGATGAGGGAGCGAAAGCCAATAAAGGACAACTGTCTAATCATTACAGTGGTTCTATCAATGGCGGATATAAAGCTCAGTATTTGCCGCCTGAAAATCCATCAACTCTTGAATCTTAATCTTCACTTTTTGTTCTTAATGCCCTAAGGTTGCTTCCGTATTCACAAAATATGGATGATTTTAGTGGTCGCGCGCGTTAAAACGATTGCCTTTCAAGGGATAGATGTTCTGGATATCGAGGTGCAGGTGCAAATCTCAAACGGTTTGCCTGCGTTTTCCATTGTCGGCCTTCCTGACAAGGCGGTTGCGGAGAGTAAGGAGCGTGTGCGTGCAACGATGCAGGCGCTTGGTCTGTCCCTTCCGGCAAAACGCGTTACCGTGAACCTTGCACCCGCCGATGTCGCGAAGGAAGGAAGCCATTACGATTTGCCGATCGCCATGGGGTTACTTGCCGCGATGGGTGTGCTGCCGGATAGTGATTTTATCGATTGTGTTGTGCTGGGTGAGCTTGGTCTGGACGGTTCAATCCGTGCGGTTAACGGCGTTCTTCCGTCTGCCATTCACGCGGTGGCGCAGGAATGTAAATTGATATGCCCAAAAGATTGCGGACGTGAGGCCGCATGGGCGGGTGATCTTGAAATCATGGCCCCGCATGATTTATTGCAACTTATAAACCATTTAAAGGGAACGCAGCTTCTGGCACAGCCGGAACCGGGTTTGGCAGAGGATAATGGTGAGTATCAATCCGCGCCGGATATTGCCAATATAAAGGGGCAAGAAACGGCCAAACGTGCGATGGAAATTGCCGCCGCGGGCGGACATAACATCTTGCTTGTCGGTCCGCCGGGGGCTGGGAAATCTATGCTTGCGCATTCTTTGCCGGGGATATTACCGGATTTAACGCCGCAGGAATCGTTGGAAGTATCGATGATTCATTCTTTGGCCGGAAGCTTGCCAGAAGGGGGATTGCTCAGGAAACGCCCGTTTCGTGATCCGCACCATTCGGCGTCTCTACCGGCTATTATTGGTGGCGGGCAAAAGGCAAAACCGGGGGAAATTGCACTGGCTCATCGCGGCGTTTTATTCCTTGATGAATTGCCGGAATTTGCACGCGGAACTCTGGAATCGCTTCGGCAACCTCTTGAAACCGGAAAGGTACTTGTCGCGCGTGTGAACCAACATGTAACTTATCCGGCGGAATTCCAGCTTGTGGCGGCAATGAACCCTTGTCGTTGTGGTTATTTAGGCGAAACGGATCGTGAATGCACACGTGCACCGAAATGCGGCACGGATTATCAGGCAAAGATCTCGGGGCCGCTTCTGGACCGAATTGATATATGTATTGAAATACCGGCCGTGACATATGCCGATTTAACAGCGCAGGCAACAGGTGAACATTCGGCCAGCATCGCCGCGCGAATTGCACAGACGAGAGCGTCTCAGACCATTCGGAATAAGCAGGGCGCAACCTCAAAAAGCGATAATATCCTTAATAATCAACTGGATGGTGCACAGCTTGATACACTCGCCAGTTTGCAGCCGGACGCACAAAGCCTGCTATCGCAATCGGCGGAGCGTTTAAGATTATCCGATCTGGACAGTGCAAATGACAGTATTTCCAAAACCCACATTGCCGAGGCATTGAGTTATCGGCGCATCGCATCATAATCACCTGAAATATAATGATAAAACGCATATTGTTGCGAATGTTTGTGCCGATTTCGTAATATCATTAATACGATATCGTATTAATAAATTGTTAACTTTTTATGGCATATACATCGTCATCACATCTGTTTATCGATAGCGGCCTTCCTGTCTATGATTTGGCCAGTTTTTCTGCGGGGTCAGGACGCCCAATGCGTTTTGATCTGGATGGTATTGAGCGCGAAAGCGAAGAACTCGCCACTTTAGAAGGTGGTGTCGAAATTGTATCAGATGAAAATACTGATGAACAGGAGGGTGAAGCCGATAGCGATGCCGGAAATATAGATGCGTTGCATCTTGAGCCAACCTTGGCGGATATGACGCTAAATGCTGGTTTTCTCGGTCCTGTGCCCAGCTCGGGCTACATTGATATTGGGTTGGAACACGGTATTTTTATTCCTGGGTTCCACGGCTTGGTGCCTGTCGGTACTGATATTGATGAGCTTCGTAACATTGCCAATATCATTAATGATCCTGAATTGTCATTAGACAGTAGCCATTATGAGTTTCTAGCCAGTGCGGGGATTAATGTCAGTACATTGATGGGCGGTGTATCTGCCAATCTGGAAACCCAAGGACCGCACCCCAGTTTATACAGTGTTGGTGTAACGTCATCGCAAGCGCTTGAGGAGCTTGGATACGTTAATGTCTTGGATGGGTCCGATGTGGATGTTGAAAACCCGTTTGTGATGAACTTTGCGGTGGACGGTAATCTGACATTTGTTCCAAAACATGCACAAGTCGCACGATTAATGCAGCTTGATTATGATGAGCCTGAGCCAAGACCGGCACTTGATCTGGACAACGAGCCGAGTAATGTGTTTACGCCGTCACGTAATCTTGAAATGGGGCAATACGCGCCGCGCCCACCATTTGCTCTAGCTGCATAGTAGGGGCTGCATAGAAGTGGCCGCGAAATAAAGCCGCATAAGTTATAAGAATTTTCAAAAATTATCTTTTTGTTTAGACTTTTCACTTCTAATGAAATGAAAAATAAGAATTATTTCCGGATATGACTCACGATCTTCTCGAACCAAAAGATACATCAAAACACAAAGCCAGCGATATAAACAGTGTTTGCGTGTACTGCGCATCATCTTCACATGTTGACGGCAAGTATAAGGATAGTGCCGATTTGCTTGGCGTTTTACTGGCACGTCAGGGATGGAAAATCGTATATGGTGGTGCCAGTGTGGGATTAATGGGCATTTTGGCCGATTCCGCGCTGCAAGAAGGTGGTGAAGTTATAGGAATCATGCCATCGCATTTGCGTGATTTCGAGGTTGATCACAAGAAATTAACGGAAATGTATTTTGTTGATTCGATGCATAGTCGTAAGCAGATGATGGTTGAAAAATCAGATGCGTTCGTCATTTTGCCGGGTGGTTTCGGGACACTTGATGAAACCTTTGAATTGCTAACCTGGAAGCAAATTGGTTTGCATGACAAGCCGATCATTATTGCGAATGTTCATAATTACTGGGATAAGCTTTTGATTCTTATGGAGGATTTGATAGAGAAAAAATTTGCCGGTGCAAGTAACCGCGATATGTTCAAGGTTGTCGATAACATACATGACATACCGGATATTATAATGAATGCACCAAAAGCGAAATTCGATATTAAATCAAAATGGATGTAGTTTTTTTCAGAAAAACCTTTCTTCTTGTTAAGGAGCAATTAATAATAATAAAGCAAAATGTATTAAGAGTTTTTCATTTGAAACATCTTTGATTACAATGAATTTATAGACTTAATCGGGCATCGGGAGCACAAGTCCTTGAAATACGAAAATACCATTAATATGTCGCGCGATTTATGCAAGCAGGTCATGGGACGGCTTGAGAAGGAAGAACTTGCGCCGACACCGGAAAATTATGAATTGTGGTATGTGTTTTATGCCAATGTAAGTCCGGAGGTAAAGCGTGCGATCAGTATGCTTGAGGCCAGTAAGAAAAAAATCACCGAAGATCA
>JAUICS010000171.1 GCA_030427765.1 Alphaproteobacteria bacterium | reverse complement strand
CAAATCTAAAATTTCGCGCCATGCTTGATTCGGGGGCGCCGTTTTTGATGAGTGTATGTGATGAAACCATTTTGATCGGTATGATGGGGTATCCACTGCCTGATTTTGCACATTTTCGTACGGTACAACAATTTCCAGTTGCGTCTCTATGGGGGGCTGTGACACTTAGTAAAACTGAACGCAATGGGCACGAAACATCACTGGTGTATGCTGCTGGTTCTGATCCGGCGTACTTTTATAAAGTGGCAAATGAAGAAATCGCGCATTTATTAGATGCGATAACTGCGTCTGAAACGAGCACTGAACACACGATGGCTATGTACTCAAATGAAGTACTCAAAGATCATCATGTCGTGCCGGATCGCGAGTGGCTTGAAACACAAAAAGATATCGTGATGTCGCAATTATCGAAAAAACTGGCTCAGCTTGGTTTGTCAGAAAGTGATCTCTTATTGCATTACCCTGAAGATACTCATTCACCAAAAATGACCAGTATGATCGAAACAATGCGTCAGAAGGGTATTTTTGAAAGTTATGATACATTCCTTGGACGTCTCTATTTTGATTGTATAAGGGTAATTAACTTACCTGCTTACCATGGGCATAAGGAATCGAAAGATGATGATTTTGGGAATGTGTTCGCAGACTCAGAAATTATGTGTAAATTTGATACAATGCGTGTGATGTTGGAACATGCAATTGCCGGTATTGAAGGACGGGAAGCCGATTTACAAGTGGTTGATAGTAAGGCAATTGAGATATTACAAGTCATGATGCCGATGGTGTGCGGTGTTTACACTGAAAAATGGTTGCCACGAATTAACGCATATCTTGCGAATAAAGGCCATTTGTCCTGTGATCCACGATATGGGATTAGTTCAGAAATGCTTGAAAATCCCTTGCCAGGTGTCATCACAGAGAATTATTCTGTATGTGTTGTTCCCAAGTGGTTTTTTCTGTAAAATTGACTTGTCAAAATATAAAAAGAGGCTATTGTTTTCGCTTTAAAATATAAATTTATTGGAGTGGAACAATGGCACAATCACCTACTGACTATTCAGAAGGCACGAATTTAAACCTTTTAGTCGAATTTTTGACAACATGTCGACCGGATCCTCAATATTTTCCTGATAATTGTGTCATGGATAGAGGCGCGCAAGCACTTGATTTTCTTTTGCAAAATCCTGATCAGACCACAAACCTTTTGTTGTGCAGTATTGTTCTAAGCGGCGTGGTTCGTTACGGATATAATTTCACTACATTTGCGATTGGCTTGTTTTCTTCCGGCAAAAATCAAGAGCCAGAATATAGACCTGGTCAATTCGATCGCTAATCGTAAACCTCTCACGTCAATCTGATCTAGATATTCTGGATATGCTCGTCGTTATCAAAACGCGGGTCGAGTGAAGTGTAGGCCTGAAGCGCCGTTGGAGTCATTTGATATGGTTCCAGCGTTTCCGGATCGCGGGCCTCCCTGACCGTTAAACGGTAGAATGTGAAGGCAGACAGGCCAAGTGACGGAATGGCAATAAAGTAATATAGTGCCGAGTAGGATATTAAATCCATTACCCATGATGCACCGTTGGCACCGATGATGGCACCAATGCCGGTGATCAATAAGATACCGCCGCTTACCTCCACAATATCCGCACTATCGGCATTATCGTTTATATGTGCGGTGGCGAGGGAGTTTATGCAGAGCATACATCCGCCACCAAGGAATGTTGCGATATAGAATAAAATGGCAGTATTCGGACTCATATTCGCAAGGATAAAGCAGATAACACCATATGCAGCGGTAATCACGCCCAGAACTTTACGACGGTCATGACGATCGGAAATCATACCCACGGGAATTTGAAACAGAATGCCGCCCAGAATGAATATCGTCATAAATGTGGCGATCTGATTGATATCAAAGCCAACTCCGGCGGCAAAAACGGGTGACATATTCCAGTATGCCCCGCCGATAAGTCCGCCGATAAGGCTTCCAACTACACCGACAGGGGTCATTTTCCAGAGTTTGGTAATGTTAATGCCGGGTGATGTGATCGGTGGTGGGGTGCTGGCCTTTGCCAGTGCAATCGGCACAACTGCCAATGACAGTAATACGGATGAATAGGCAAAAAGCTCGAATTGCAATGGATCATCAAGCGTCATTAATATCTGGCCAATGGCAAGGGATGACAGGTTAATGGCAACATAGAATGAAAAGATTTTGCCGCGAACCGCATTATCAGCCTTCCCGTTGATCCAGCTTTCGACCACCATATACAAGCCCATCATGCAGAAGCCGGATATAACACGGAAAAATGCCCATGCCATCGGATGCAGGAATACGGCATACATAATCGCGGATACGGAGGCGAGGGAGGCCATCGCCGAAAACATACGAATGTGACCAACATTTGCCACCAATTTGGGAATGACAAACGCGCCGACGATATGGCCGAAGAAAAATGCACTCATCGCAAACCCTGTTAGGCTCGCGGGGAATCCTTCAAGCTCCGCCCGTACACCAAGCAATGTGTTTTGCAGGCCCGTTCCGATTAGAAGCAAGCTAAAGCTGATTAACAGGGCGGTGATATTTTTTAATACGTCAGAATGTCCAAACATGATGCAATAAAGGTAACATTTTATTGCGGCGCATCAACCGCTTATGCCGAGATTTTGACAAATATCAGAAAAATGCCTGTAATCCGGTTTGTGCGCGGCCAAGAATAAGGGCGTGCACATCGTGCGTGCCCTCATACGTATTTACGCTTTCCAAATTGCACATATGGCGCATTATCTGGAATTCATCGGAAATACCATTGCCGCCGTGCATGTCACGGGCTTGGCGGGCAATGTCCAATGCCTTCCCGCAATTATTGCGTTTGATAAGCGAGATCATTTCCGGCGCAAAATCACCACTGTCCATTAAACGGCCAACCTGAAGCGCACCCTGGAGGCCAAGGGCAATGTCGGTTTGCATGTCGGCCAGTTTTTTCTGGATAAGCTGTGTCTGTGCAAGTGGTTTTCCGAACTGTTTCCGGTCCAGTGTGTACTGGCGCGCGGCGTGCCAGCAGAACTCCGCCGCACCCATTGTGCCCCATGCAATGCCGTATCTGGCACGGTTCAGGCATTCAAACGGGCCTTTTAGACCCTGAACATCAGGGAACATATTTTCTTCCGGAACAAACACATCATCCATCACAACTTCGCCGGTAATGGATGCACGAAGGGATAATTTGCCTTCTGTTTTTGGTGCGGATAATCCGTCCATTCCTTTTTCAAGTATGAAGCCACGGATTTTGTTGTCATGGGCTTCAGACTTTGCCCACACGACAAACACATCGGCGATCGGGGAGTTTGAAATCCACATTTTTGATCCCTTGAGTTTGTAACCGCCATCAACCTTTACGGCGCGGGTTTTCATGCCTGCGGGGTCGGAACCGGCATCGGGTTCTGTTAAACCAAATGCGCCGACAAATTCACCGGAAGCCAGTTTCGGTAAGTATTTCTTGCGATGTTCTTCAGACCCGAATGCGTATATCGGGAACATAACCAATGATGATTGAACGGATAGCGCGGAACGGTAACCGGAATCGACGCGTTCAATTTCGCGTGTAATCAGGCCGTAGGATACGTAGTTTACGCCCGCGCCGTCATATTCGTCAGGAATTGTCGGGCCAAGCAGGCCAAGTTCACCCATTTCATTCATGATGGTGCGGTCAAAGTTTTCATCGCGGTAGGCGTCGATTACACGCGGCTGCAATTTATCCTGCGCGTAGCTACGTGCCATGTCACGAATGGCGCGTTCGTCTTCCGTTAACTGTTTCTCCAGTAAAAGTGGGTCTTCCCATACAAACTCGTTTTTAGGCAGTATATCTTTGGTCATTTTTTTGTTACTTTCTCCGCTGCTTTTATCTTCACTATACATTCTAACTCCCTGATGCTAAATTATCGAGATGCAGGACCGAGCAGAGATCGTACATCAAAATTTTTTAAGACGCGTGAGGGACAATGATTTGCCTTTGCCACGCGTCAATTTTTCTACACATAACCATATATCAAGTGCCAAAATTGTCCAGATTTTTGAATCGCAGATTTTGAGCCGTCAACTTGATAATATCTCCCGTAAATTGCAGGCCAGGGGGGAGGGGTTTTATACAATCGGCAGTTCAGGGCATGAGGGCAATGCCGCCATCGCCGCTGCCCTGCGCGTAAGCGATATGGCGTTCCTGCATTACCGTGATGCGGCGTTTATGATTGAGCGTGCGAAGCAGCTTCCGGGGCAAACGCAGCTATGGAATATGTTGCTAAGTTTTACCGCGTCGGCGGAGGACCCTATTTCACAGGGACGGCATAAGGTTCTGGGATCAAAGGATCTGTTTATACCGCCGCAAACAAGCACAATCGCATCGCATTTGCCAAAGGCGGTTGGTGCGGCATACAGTATAGGCCTGAACCGTAAA
>JAUICS010000170.1 GCA_030427765.1 Alphaproteobacteria bacterium | reverse complement strand
CCCGTGATCTGCTGCTTTAATGCAAGAATTTGTGCTTCATAACGTTCTTTTTGCTCGTCCAGAAGCGCCTGCGTATCATCCATTTGTAACTTCAACGCTTCATAAAGCTGCTTCTGCGTGCCTGAGCTCAAACGCGGATCAAGCAATGTTGACGCAACAACGTTACCGGTCTTTGCGCATTTCTTACGTTGATCTTTCAGTGCCTGCCCTAGACGAATAATTTCACGCTGCGCCTCCTGGTAACGGCCCGTGGCCTTATCCAGATTCCAGTTTTCAGAAGACGTACAATATTCACGGTCACCCGGCGCGGACTTCATCGTATTGATCTGGCTGATCAACTTCATGTTTTCCTTACGAAGCTGCGTAATCTGCTGATCCATCGTCTCAACATCTTTGCCTGAGAAACTGGCGAGGCCAGCACCCGGTGCGATACTACTCAAACGGTCAACCTCCAGACTCGCGACACGCTCGAGCAGAACTTGATTTTCTTCCTGCAATTCGCGCATTCTGTCTTCTGTTTGAGATAATTGCTCACGATTGTTTTCGGAGAATGACATTTGCGCCTGAAGGGATTTCTTATCTTCCTCAAGACGTGCAACCTGCGCCTCCAGATTTGCCTTTGTTTCGAAGTAACGTTTATTAAGGTCCTTTACCTGACGGCTAAGGGCAACAACATCTTCAGAGAAATCTTGTGAGGATACTTTTTGCAACTTTTCTTCTAACGCGGCTAGCTGAGCTTTTAGCTTTCCATTTTCTTCGGCTAGCTGTTTTTCCATTTCACTATCGGCGGCAGCGGCATTGGCAACCAATGCATCTTTTTCAGACTGAAGCTTTTCAATCATGATTTCCTTTGCCGACAAGGATGCTTTTAACGCCTCAAACTCTTTATTATCGGCCACATCGGTTTGTGCCAATTGCGCAGTGTTTCGCAATTCTTCTTCAAGCGTTGCCACACGCTCCTGATACATCGTAAGACGCTCTTTATACGACTTCAAATCGTTCTGGAGCTCTTCGTTTTGCGCAATAAGATCTTTGTTTGGCTTACTTGTTGCCTTTACGCTACCAAGTGCGGCATTCAACTTTTCATTCTGGGCTTCAAGAAATACGATCTTCTCTTTCATTTCGGAAAGCTGGGCCGAATTACCGATATTGCTTGATGAGAAATCATTCAACTTACGCTGCGCTTCATTCAAAGCCATTTTCAAGCTTTCATTCTCCTGACGCAACGACACAATTGACGAATCAACCGGCGCCGGTTTTTTTAGCAGGCTTTCCGGTTTCGACACATTGCCGCTTGCGCTATATGACGCCGTCGGCGCATTAACAGATGGCGCTTTTGCGATAATCGTATCTCGCGGCGGTGCAGATATCGACGCTGGCTTTGATTCTGGGGCACGCGGCAATTGCACCTTTGCCATTACTTCGGGCGCTGGCGCGGTCTTAACCGGCGCCGGAACGGGCTGAATTTCGGTGCTCGGCGTATCTTTAACATTTTCCAGCGTCACTACCGGCGTTGCCGCCGTAACGTCAGCAGCAGGTTCGGCGTTTTGCGCGACTTCCTGCTTTTCTGCCGGTAATTCCTGAACACATTCGGCAAGTTTATCAAACCCCGTCGATATACCCTTCAAATCAAATGTAAGTGAGGATTGCTTGAATTCGAAATTAAGTGACTGCCCGACCTTTAACGCCTCCATAAATTCGGGATCAAACGCCAAACGGACCACGAAGGCCTCTTTCGACACCGGACGTACGCGGAAATCACGATTTACATTTCCACCGGCGATAAGCGTCAAGTCATATTCCGCGCCTTCAACCAGTTTCGGGCTTTGAAAATCAAGCGCCAATGAACTGCTGCCTGTCGGGTTTTGCGCCAAACTTAAAATCACATCTTTTGTAAAACGGCTGGCCATAACGCAGTACGGCTTACCCGTCGGGCTTTTCGCATCAATGCGGGTAACTTTCCAATCACTTTCGGATGTCAGACCAAAATTCTGCTGCGCAAACGCGCTATGCCCAACCATTGTTGAACACGCGAATAGTCCGGTAAAAAGAAACGTATGCCTGAGAACTGACTTTATGTTTAGTGGGCGCATTTCGGATAAACTTATAAAGAGTATTACAGTTAAAGGATACAAAAGGCCCGATTCGAAGACTAGAGTCTTTCCAAAACCATACAGAACTTTTTTACAATAATGTGGATTAAATTGTGGTTATAAACTGTAAAACCTAATCATCGTCACCTTTATCACCCTCGATACCATGTGCGAGTGCGGATTCCAAAAACGGGTTTATGTCACCGTCCAGCACCGCTTGTGAGGCCGATGTTTCATGGCCGGTGCGTAAATCCTTGATAAGTTGATACGGGTGCAAAACATAGGAACGAATCTGGTGCCCCCATCCAATATCGGATTTTTCCCCCTGCAATGCTTGACGCTGCGCCTCGCGCTCCTGCAATTCACGCTCATACATGCGGGCCTTAAGCATATTCATCGCATGCGCCTTATTCTGGTGCTGGGAACGTTCGCTTTGGCACGACACAACGATACCAGTCGGATTATGCGTTATGCGGACCGCACTGTCGGTCGTATTCACGTGCTGGCCACCCGCGCCGCTCGACCGGAATGTATCGATACGCAAATCTTTCTCGTCAATCTCAATATCGATACTGTCGTCCACCACCGGCGATATTGCCACAGATGCAAAACTCGTATGACGGCGCGCGTTTGAATCAAACGGCGATATACGGACAAGACGGTGCACACCATTCTCGGTTTTCAGCCAGCCATAGGCCTGAAACCCATCTATCTCGAGCGTAGCGGATTTTGTCCCCGCCTCTTCCCCCGCCGTACGCTCAAGGATAGTCACCTTGTAACCATTTTTTTCGGCCCAGCGCGTATACATACGCAGAAGCATTTCTGTCCAGTCCTGGGCCTCTGTCCCGCCCGCGCCGGAATTTACCTCCAAATACGCGCTATTGTCATCCGCCTCACCTGACAACAGGCTTTTTAATTCTTCTTTCTCCGCTGTGGATTGAAGTTTTTTGATAACGGCCTCCGCCTCGGCAACAATACCGTCATCCCCCTCTTCTTCACCAAGCTCGATCAAACCAATGGAGTCATTCAATTGTATGTCCATATCATTAATTTTGCTGATCTGGTTTTCCAGACGCGTGCGTTCCTGCATTAATTTCTGAGCGTTTTCAGGATTGGACCACAGATCAGGATCTTCGGATAATGCGTTAAGCTCTTCCAGCTTTTTCAGGGCATTATCCCAGTCAAAGATACCTCCGGATATGGTCAAGCGATTGATTGACTTTGTTTACCAAATCTTGAATTTCGGCTTTCATTATATGGCTCCGTAGAAAGTGGGCATGCTTTTTTAAACTTATGTCTGCTTCTAAAATCTATTATAATCTTTCGAGATTGATTGCAAGGAGTGTGGCTGTGCTTTTCAAAACACTGTTCGACGAAAAATCCCCCGAATTAGAGCCTATTTTTCAAGAAAACGGCGTCTATAAATACGATTCCGATATTGTGAATGACAATATTGATCACGATACACCGGTCATTATTGATGAAGAGGTTTTTGGCGATATGGCGGACATTCTGGGTGAAGACATGTTTAACGAACACCTGCAAAATTTCATCAATGATACAAATGCATTGATGAAAAACATCACAGACGGCCTGACATCAAATGATGCGCACAAGGTATCGGAAGCCGCGCACGCATTAAAATCAAGCAGTGCGCAAATCGGCCTTGCCGGATTATCATGTATCGCCGCAAGAATTGAAATTCTTAGCAAGCACGGGAAACTTGATTTTCTCAAAGATAACTGGGACGCAATAAACGCCATCTACACCAACACGCAGGAATTTTTGAACGAAGATTAATCTTCCAAGGACTCCCTATGCTTCGCCCACAAGGCCAAAACGTCATCGACGACCGTCATCGGATCAAACGGTTTTGGAATAACGCCGATAACGCCGATCTTTTTATACGCATCCTGCATCACAACTTGCGTCTTACCGGTTAGAAAGATAATCGGTGTCTTATTGATATTACCGCTTAGGCTCGAAATAACATCCGGGCCGTCCATATCCGGCATCTTGAGGTCCAGAATAATCAAATCGGGTTTAAACGACCCAACCAGCGCCAAAAATTCATCAACACTGTCCGTCGACTTCACAAAGATTTCTTTATCCATTTTTTCAAATGCCAGAAAAAATGTCTTTAGCGTCAGTTGATCATCATCCAGATGCAATATGCCCTTGGGCGGATTAATTTTACTCATGACAATATATCATCCTTTCATCGTACGAAGCCGTTTAACGCGATCCCCGACGTATTTAATAATAGAATGAACGCTTACTTTGAATGTCTCCCGCGCCATTAGTGCACAGGGCGTTACAACCAGTGTTAGCACAGTTGAAAATATTAAACCAAATGCAACGGCAGTTGACAACTGGACCCACCATTGTGTGGATGGCGCACCCACAGATACTTCACG
>JAUICS010000169.1 GCA_030427765.1 Alphaproteobacteria bacterium | reverse complement strand
ATCATATTGATTATATTAGCAGCAAAATGAAACGGAAACACCGCTGACGTAAATTATGTCATTGCGAGAAGGACACGACAACGCAATCCAGAAACCTAAACTGGATTGCCGCGCTCACTTCATTCGCTCGCAATCACGTATCAAGCGGATTAGAAAGAAAAGATTGAGATATGATACCCCGTTATTCGCGCGAAGAGATGGTAAAGATTTGGGAGCCGGAGAATAAATACAAAATCTGGCTTGAGATTGAAACGCTGGCCTGTGAAAAAATGGCCGAGATCGGCATGATACCGGAAAGCGTGCCAAAGTCATTGCGCGCCAAGGGGAATTTCGATGTTGACCGTATTGACGAGATTGAACGTGAAGTAAAACACGACGTGATTGCGTTCCTGACAAGTGTGGCGGAATATGTCGGTGATGATGCCAAATATGTGCATCAGGGGATGACATCATCCGATGTTCTGGACACCAGTTTGGCGGTGCAGCTTACGCAATCCGCCGATATCCTGATTGCGGATATGGAACGTGTGATCGCGGCATTAAAAGCCCGCGCGATCGAGCATAAGGAGACATTATGCGTTGGCCGTTCCCACGGTATTCATGCGGAGCCAACAAGTTTCGGCCTGAAACTCGCCGGACATTACGAAGCCTTCAAACGCGGTCTGGAGCGATTGAAAGCCGCGCGCAAGGACATCGCCGTCTGTGCCATTTCCGGTGCGGTCGGGACATACGCAACGATTGATCCGGTGGTAGAGGCCCATGTCGCCAGCAAACTGGGTATGGAGGTTGAGCATGTATCAACGCAGGTTATTCCGCGTGACCGCCATGCGTATTTTGTATCCGTGCTGGGCGTGATTGCATCCTCCATCGAAAACCTGTCCGTGGAAATTCGTCACTTGCAACGGACCGAGGTTCGCGAGGCCGAGGAGTTTTTCTCAAAAGGACAAAAAGGATCATCCGCCATGCCGCACAAACGGAACCCGATTTTGACCGAGAACCTGACCGGTCTGGCGCGTGTCGTCCGTTCCGGTGTTGTGCCGGCGTTAGAAAATGTCGCCCTGTGGCATGAACGTGATATTTCCCATTCTTCGGTTGAACGTACGGTTTTGCCGGACATTCTGGTAACGCTTGATTTCGCCCTGAGCCGACTGGCGGGCGTTGTTGAAAAACTGGTTGTTTATCCGGATGCGATGCAGGCCAATCTTGACCGCCTTGGCGGTCTTGTTTTCTCACAAAAAGTTATGCTGGCGCTTACCCAAGCGGGCGTAACACGTGAGGATGGTTACCGCATGGTGCAGCGTAATGCGATGAAGGTCTGGGACAATATTGGCTCCCTTACATTCATCGATGCGCTCGGCGAAGATGAAGAAGTGATGAAGATTCTAACGAAAGAACAGCTTCAGGATATCTTTAATCCGGCTGATTACCTGAAACACATAGACACCGTATTCAAACGGGTGTTTGGATAATATATTCCAAATTAGATATTAGGGCGCAAGACTGATTTCTATTGTTGTTCCTTCCGAAGTTTCCTTAGGCTCGGAAACAACAATTTTCGAGGCATCGATCCCTTTTTGACCGTGCGCGCCAAAACTTAGGCTTCTTACAACTTTGGGTATGGCTTCCGCCATTGCTTCAAATAATATATCCTGTCCACCTTGGCGAATGGCGATCGTGCTGGCCATTGCGTCCTCAAATGTTTCATCGTCGTATTGGACGACATCGCCCTTTGCAACCTGTCTCAAGGCCAAAACGATTGATGGTTTGTTCTTTGACCGATTTAAAATACCGTCAGCAATTTCAACCGATGCACTATCAGCTGTGCCGTATTGGGTAAGTTTGCATGCAACCCCCTCAAACAAATGAGCCGCCCGGTGCTTTATATCTTGATGCCCCAAAAGAGCCTCAACAATAACTTTCCTCTGCGTACCAAGGAATTGATCCTTGTTAAACGCCAATGTAAGTGACTTGCGTTGCATATAAAACCTATTATTTACTCTCGAATTTTTTCTATGTAAAATAACTTTATGGCAATGTCAATATAGAAATATGAAACTTTCGGCTGTAAAAATGGCCGGAGGGAATGAAGGGTGATCTATTCTATTTCGATCGGTGCGCCAGGTTTTTGCTTTGTCGGGCGAATGGCGAGGGATGATTTAACTTTGCTAACGTGCGGGGCGGAGGTAAGGTTGTCTGTCAGGAATTGCTGGTAACTGTCCCAGTCTTTGGCAAGGATTTTGAGAAGGAAATCAATCTCGCCTGAAATCATATGACATTCCCGAATACAATCCCATTTCTGAACCCATTCCTCGAACTCTTTCAAATCATGGTCATTTTGTGAGTCGAGCGATACCATTGCAAAAATTGTGACATTATATCCAAGCTGGCTAGTATCAATATTCGCATGGTAACCGCGGATAAAACCGGTTTCCTCGAGGGCCTTTACACGGCGCAAACATGGCGGCGCGGAGATACCCGCATTCTTTGCCAAAAGGGCATTTGTAATCCGTCCATTGTCCTGAAGGTCTTTAAGAATTTTTAGGTCGATTTTATCGAGTTTCACACGGCGCATATTGGATAAATTATGTTATAAATTAAGGTCTTTGGTTCTAATTAGAGGCTGTTTATAATGATGCCGCAGCGCAAAAGCAAGTAATTTCGTTACAATAATTGGTAATAAATCTGTATATATTTTCGCCTATCTGGCAGTTCTTTGAAAAAAATGCAATAGTATCAGCGTATTAAAAATCTTTCTCATTATGGAATGTAAATGGATATTTCCAAGCTAAAAATCTGGATCATTACAGAGGGCATTGCCGGTACGGAAAACCAGTGTATTGGTGTTGCCGAAGCCTTGGGCGCAGATGCCGATATCAAACGTATATCCCTGAATTTTCCATGGAATATTTTATCACCGCCATTACTGTATAGTTTTTCGTGGTCCTTTCGCCCCACTCTTTCTCCTCCTTGGCCGGACCTAGTGATCGCGGCCGGACGCAAAAGTATCGCCGCATCACATTATATTAAGCGGCAAAGTCAGGGAAAAACCATGACCGTCCAATTACAGGACCCGCGTATTTCCCCTGCCCATTTTGATCTGGTGGCCGTGCCGCATCATGACCGTCTGCGCGGTGACAACGTCATTGTCACGGACGGCGCACCAAACCGCATTTCACAGGCGCATCTTGAGACTGCGAAAGAGGAATTCCGGCATCTGTTTGAAAAACTGCCCTCGCCGCGTATTGCCGTCCTTATCGGCGGCAACAGCAAGGCATATAATATGACCGACAAAGTATGTAGCGAGATTGTCCGCACCCTTCGCGCCGTCCGCGGATCGGATAAGGCCGGATTGATGATCACAACATCACGGCGAACGGGGGAAAAATATACCCAACAAATACGTGACGCGATGTTAACGACGGATACGTATTTCTGGAACGGTGAAGGCATAAACCCATATATGGGTATGCTGGCCTGGGCCGATACAATATTCGTAACAAACGATAGCGTATCCATGATGTCCGATGCGGCCACAACCGGAAAGCCGATTTATCTATTGCCATTACAGGCAAAAACAACCCTGAAGACATCCAGTCGCCTAAAGACATTTCAAGATCATTTATGGGATTCCGGCGCCTGCGCAGAATATAGCGGCACACTCGAAAAATGGACATACATACCGTTTCAGGACAGCGCACGTGTTGCCGATACCATCCTATCCAGATTGCAATATCGGATGAATGGCAAAACAGCACAAAAAATATCTTGACATAAAGGTACGCACACTATAAATATGCAGCTCTGTCCAAGACTACAGGTTGCAAATTGCATAAAAATACCCTGTATAGACTTATAACGATACCCGTTTGAACGGGCACGTATGTTTTGGACAGGATGCAATATTGTGCATCCTTTTTTTATGGCCACTTGAACATGGTTAACATAGTTGGGTTAACATATTTGGAGTTTTAATATGCCTTTAAGCAAAAGTAAAAAAGAAGACGAAATTAAAGCGCTACAACAACGTTTCGAAGAAAGTGAAATTGTTGTTCTAACGCATTACTCGGGATTGACCGTTCTTGAAATGGAAGATCTTCGCGCCAAGTTAAGAGAAAGCGGCGCGACATTTAAAGTAACAAAGAACACATTGGCAAAAATCGCCCTTAAGGGAACACCGTACGAAAATATTGTCGATATGTTCACCGGCCCAACCGGCGTTGCCACATCAACAGACGCGGTTTCGGCGGCGAAAGTTGCAAATGATTACGCGAAAGATAATGAAAAGTTTGTCATTCTGGGCGGCGCCATGGGCGAAACCGTTCTGGATGCTAAAGGAATTGAGCAATTGGCGAAACTGCCATCGCTTGATGAACTCCGTGCGAAAATTGTTGGCCTATTACAGGCACCTGCCACACAGATGGCACGTGTTCTTCAGGCCCCTGCGCAACAGCTTGTTGGTGTTACGCAAGCTTACGGAGAAACTGGATCAAACTAATTAAACTGAATTTACCAAACCAAAGGAGAACTTAAAATGGCTGCTG
>JAUICS010000168.1 GCA_030427765.1 Alphaproteobacteria bacterium | reverse complement strand
TATCCTGACCGTTCAGTTGGATTTTGCCAACATCAATAAATTCTTCTAACTTTTCACGCAACATAGTTACGATCGGGTGCTCACCATCGTCACCGCCACCACCAAAGGCGCCGTAGCCTTCAGCATCGCCATCTTTATTCAAACGTGCAACATGAACGATACATGTTGAATCATTTACATTGTGAGGATCATGTGTAGGACCAACAACAGACATGTTCGCGCCGTGCTTTATCTCAATAATGCCGGATTGAATACCATGCTTAAGCAGGTCTTTACGTTCTTTGGAATACGGCTTTGTCTTGGACATTGCTCGTTTTAGATCATCGGCTGTTTTTATAGAATGCATAGGCGGAATAGATCTATTCGTATTAAACACAAATACCCAACTCAAAGCCTGTCTAAGGTTAACCATTGATACCAACTCCTGAAATAATACTTTTTTATATTGTGGCTGAACTTACACATTTATTGTTTTTATGTCAATAAATATATCATTAAGCAAAATCACTCATAACGAGAATAAACGAATTAGCTGTCTTGTCTATAAGAAATTAGTGGCCGATCATCAATCTCGTCTATTGCTGGCGTCATGGCGTCAACAAGTGCTTTTGAAGATACATCTGTATCTAGGGTTTGCGGTATGCCGCCTAAAATAGCATGCATACGCAACATAATACCTGACAAGTCCTCTGCACTATTCATGTCATATGGGACCCTGGCAAAGGACGAAACCAATGTAAACCGGCCACCATCCTCACTAAAGAAAACGGCGTCCGGCCCGGCGGCGGCTAAATTCCTTGCTAATTCGGCTTCTTCCTCGGTAAAACTGTCTTGAATATCTTCCCCGGTGTATGCCATGACGAGCATCTTTTTAAAAAGGAATTCTATAACCGTGCCGCGGTAATCAAAACCGTATTCGGATTTCACAGTTTGTAATGCCCTGTCGGCAATACTTAATGCGCGATCAACCTGATTGGCTAATGTGTTCTTTTTACCTGTTACCACGGCGATTGCGCTAGATACTAAAGACATATCACTCACTCCTATTATGAAGTGAGTTTTAGCACGCAAATGAGAAAACGCCAATAATTATGTAAATAAAATAATTTTATCTGGTTTCAGGAACCAATAATGAAAATGGAATGTGTCTCAATCCATTTTCGGAAGGTTCTGCCTTTTTGCCGACTGCGTAAATCAATTCACTTGTGGATGGCCCGTGCAGGTTTGTTTCCGGGAAACGGTCAATGTCCATAACACGCTGCTCCCGAACCTCATCCAATGTAAGATGTGGTCTTATTACACCAAAATCACGGTTAAATTCAATCGTAACAACCGGAACGGTTACACCGCCTTCACCAATTGACGCGGAAATAACAATCTTTCTATCCGTCACATGCTCGTTCAAAGAACGATTAAGGCGATCTGACAAAATAGATCTGTATAGAATCGGCCCCGCAACTTCCATAACCGAATGTTCGGAGCGGCCACTCATGTGAACCCGTCTATGAAATTCGGCCTCTAGGCCCGGTAATTGTAAAACCGCACGCATGAAGTCGCGCGCAAATGCATATGATGTTTGATCCATCCGGTAGTCCCTAACCCTGTTTTGTATTTTTTATCGTTATTAGTAATGAATTACTTTTCCATAAGCGTCAAGCACAGATTCATGCATCATCTCGGAAAGCGTCGGATGCGGGAAGATTGTGTGCATCAAATCTGCCTCTGTCGTCTCAAGCTTTTTACCGATAACGTACCCTTGAATAAGCTCCGTCACCTCCGCACCAATCATATGCGCACCAAGAAGCTCACCTGTCTTTTCATCAAAGATGGTTTTCACCAACCCCTCGGGCTCACCAAGTGCAATCGCCTTCCCATTACCCATATATGGGAAACGTCCAACCTTCAGCTTATATCCTTTATCCTTGGCCTGTTTTTCAGTAAGACCAACGCTTGCAACCTGCGGCATACAATATGTACACCCCGGAATACCGTTGACATCCAGCGGGTGAACATCTTTCACGCCTGCGATTTTCTCAACACAAATCACACCTTCATGACTTGCCTTGTGAGCGAGCCACGGGGCACCAACAACATCACCGATTGCATACACGCCGGGTTCGTCTGTCTGAAGCCACTGGTTTACCACAATATGATTGCGGTCCGTTTTCACCTTTGTGTTTTCAAGACCAATCCCCTCAACATTACCAACAATACCAACCGCCATAATAACGCGATCAACCGTCACCTTATGTTCCTTGCCGTTATGCTCGAACGTCACGGCAACATTGTCTTTGCCCTTTTTCATGTCCTTGATCTTGGCGGATGTGTGAATCTTCATCCCCTGCTTCTCAAGACTCTTTTGCGCGAAGGTTGAAATTTCCTCATCCTCGGCTGACAAAATACGATCAACAACCTCCAGCACCGTAACCTCGGCACCCAGATTATGATAAAAACTGGCAAATTCAATTCCGATTGCACCGGACCCGACCACAATTATCGATTTCGGCATTTTGTCCGGCACCATAGCCTCTTTATACGTCCAGATTAATTTACCGTCCGGTTCCATCCCCGGAAGAACACGCGCACGTGCACCTGTGGCCAGAATGATATTCTTGCCGGTAATTTCATCAATTTTCTTACCGTCTTTTTCGATTGTCACCTTTTGCTTACCGGCCAGTTTTCCAAAACCGTCAATAACCGTGACTTTGTTTTTCTTCAAAAGATGTTTCACGCCGGCCGACAATTGCTTCGCAACATTGCGTGAACGCTCAACAATCTTTTTAATGTCAAAGGACACGCCCTTAACATCAAACCCGTATTCGGAGGCGTGTTTTATCAGGTGCGAAACCTCGCTGGACCTTAGTAAAGCCTTCGTTGGAATACAGCCCCAATTCAAACATATACCGCCAAGATGGGTTGCCTCAACCAAGGCCGTTTTTAGCCCGAGCTGGCTGGCACGAATGGCCGCCACATAGCCGCCGGGCCCGCCACCAATAACAATAACGTCGAAAGATTTATCAGACATAGATACTCCTGAAGGATGTTGATTTGGTTTCACACATCGATAGTTATACGTGAAATTGGAACCTTACCAAAGGCCAAATTTAAAAGTCTGCGAATTGTAGTCCATTAGATCCGCAACTCGATCAAAATTCTCGCGGGAACGCCAGACATGGACCTTTGGATGGGTATCGTTACCGGGAAGATGCACACTATTTATAATCATGAATTTCTCGCCTTCATCGGCACCAAAAAACAGAACGCCAAGCTGCTCCGCCGTCCATTCGCGTTGAATTACACCGTTATGTGTTTTGTCTTCGTCCGGGTCTTCAGGCCGATCAAAATCCGGAGTTCGGGATTTGAAATTGATGATGGACGTTTTGACCACATCCCACGCCGCCTGTAATTCCGGCAATTCGGATTCCAGATTAACGTCACCATAACTGCCCAAAACGCCTTCACGTAGTCTATTCCAGTCTTCATAAAGTTTAGGATACATATTGGTATCAAACGAATCTGCAACGGACTTCATCGCATCCAGATCATCGCCATGTTCATACGTCATGGCATCAAGCGCATTTACAATATTTGCAACGCGTTCCCAGGCACGTCTTAAAACAATATGACGGCGTGCATATCCGGCACCGTTTTGCCGTAGACGTTCGTTCAAGTTTTGCCAAATCGCCTTATGATTGCCATTCATGTCTTATGTCCCACACAAAATAAAAAAATTAATCAAAAATCATTTCAAACCGGCCAAAAATTCCGCCAGCCTCTCATACGCCCCTGTTTCCAATCCCGCCTCTTGTTCGGCCTTCGTGTTGTAATTCGTATTCACGTTTATGTCATAGGCATAACGTTTTCCGTTCGCATCTTCAATAGTTTCGATTGCGCAAACTTCAATCCCCTGCCCCTGAATACATGTTTCCAGCATATCCTTATCCGGATGAACCCAGTTTTTCAGAAGCAAAAATTTTGGGTCATTAGACGGTTGTGGTAATTCACAAACATCCGCAGGACATAATTCAAATCCCCCGCTTGTATCAACCTGAACAGAATATTGGTATTTACCGCCAATAAATTCGGAACGCAAAATTTTCTTATTAGGTGCCACTATATATTCCTGAACAAGATAAATGGTATCATCCAGATATTGGTCAAGCTTTGCCGACAACGCATCAAGACTTTCAAACAATTCAACACCAAGACCTTTTCCGCCACAATTCGGCTTCACAATAAACGGTGTCTTATTTATTTTAACTGCCGCGTCCATTAATGATTTTCGCCCCATGGCCACAATCGTTTTGGGAACATTGATACCCGCGTGTTTCATAACCGCATATTGATCCGATTTCCGCGTTTCGAGTGTCAATGTCCTGCGACCATTCACCACACGGCGACCATGGCATTCAAGCCAGCTTAAGACCGCCTCACCATACGGAATGGCATTTGCGTGATCACGCGTATGTGCGGACCCACTAAGCCGGTTAAAAAACACACCATCCGGCGGAGTGTCATCAAGATCAAATGCACCATCACAAACAAACATCG
>JAUICS010000167.1 GCA_030427765.1 Alphaproteobacteria bacterium | reverse complement strand
GATTCCGGGTTCATTTAGGCGCACGCGCCCGCCTTTAAAGAGGCGCACCCGCCCCCGCACGCAGCTGTGATCAGTGCGCTGCGGCGTCTTCATCCCGGCCAGGCAACGCTTCGCCGCAAAGCGATTGCCGCTGAGACCCGCGAACGCCAAGCTTCACTCATCACGGGCGCCGGATGTTGCGTTGCCTTTCCAGGACGCCCGCAAAGAAACCAAAACGAAGAACGCAACTTAAGAAAAGGAGATCCCCCTATGCCCACCCTCAACACAGCCAAAACCCTTATTATCTCTGGCGCCGCCGCGCTCGGCCTCGCCTTTGCCGCGCCCGCCGCCATGGCCGGCGATTTCGTGAATATCTCTTTCGACGACCTTGATTTCGGCGAAGAAGACTTTCTTCAGAAGCTGATTGAAATGGATGCGGACGATATCGCGGACATGCGCGCGGAAATGGCCGACGCCCGCGCCGAAATCCGCGACGCCATCGGTGAAATCGAAGATGCGCGCGCTGAAGCCGAAGCCAATCCGGAAACACGGTCGGTGATTGAAGCCGCACTGGCCGCGGCGAGCGCGGCCGTTACCTCAGCCACCAACAGCGCGTTTGAAAAAGTCCGCGCAGAACTGGACGAGGCGGAAATCGAACTGGCCACGACGGATGTCAGCGCTGAAGAAATGACCGAAACACAAGGCGCCATCGCTGCGGTGCGCGAAGAGCTCGCCGGCATCGAAGCCGCCGTCGGCGAACTTGTCGCCGCGATGAAGGCTTAAGGCCAACCGAAAAGGGGAGGCGGCCGACGCCGCCTCCCCCTCTCTACGCACCCATTCCGTACTTGCCTAGACCGCCTCAAGCACCAGCGACGCCGCCGCCGTATTGCTGATAGGGATGTGATAATTTTCGGTCCTCTTCGCCAGCGGCCGTTCACCGAGCGCCCCGCGTGCGGCGATCCAGTTCAAAATCTCCACCCCTTGCGTGCCGGCCTTCTCCACGATGCCGGCAATGCTGTCATTCACCAGCGCTTCGGGGGCGTCCATGAGATTGTCGAGGCAGAAGCGGTCATAGTCGGCGTTGATAAAACCGGCGCACTTTCAGACTTCCACCCTATCGCTGGCATCATTGACTCCAGTCTTACAGTGGAAGAAAAATACTACTTCCGTGCGATGATTGGTTATACATTCTGGCGCGCGCAACAAACTGAAGTTGACGTTGTTGGTGGTATTCAAGGAACACGTGTTGAGGCAACTCTTCGTACCGATGAAACAGGCGGCGGTGGTGTAAACAACCGTTTCACAGAGTCAGAAATGATGTACTCACCTGTATTAGGTGCGCAGGCCCGTCACAACATGCCAAACACATTCAACATGTTCCTATACGCAGGTCTATATGCCACACACATGGATGATCTGGATATCACAGGAACATCTGCTGTAAACAACTTTGATTACAACGCCCGTTTAGGCGGTGGTTGGCAGTACGAAGGTCGTTTTGGTGTGGGTTTCCCATTCTAATTCATGACTTTCGTTAAACAGATTTTGAAAAGCCGTAGACTACATTCTGCGGCTTTTTTTGTTGTTGGATGCGTTCTTCTGTCCGGATGCGCCGAGGGTCTCAGAAGCGGCCCTGAGCTTATAAAAGCTCTGCCCGACAATCACAAATATTACCGCGGTGATTTTCGCCTGTGCCATGGTTACGGATGCAGGATAAAAACCCGCACATATATCTCATCTGATGAGTGGAAAACCGTTCAGGTGTTATTTCAAAAGATAGAAACCGCATCACAAGAACGAACGGCCATTGCTAATGCCCTCGGTAAAATTGAATACATCGTTGGCGAACGTACCGGCACCTCACAAGATCGTGCGAAGGCCCCTATCATTTTATCGGATAATACGCAGCTGGATTGCGTAGATGAATCCATCAACACAACAAATTATATTCAGTTCCTGATACATGATGATTTATTAAAATTTCATACGCTTCATGAACGTCCGGCGCATCGCGGCACATTTGTAGACGGTTTATGGCCTCATAACGCGGCGGTAATAAATGATGTTACTACAGGGCAGGATTATGTGATGGATAGCTGGTTTCGGGATAACGGCAAACCGGCTTATATTGTCCCGTTACAAGAATGGGTTGATGGTTGGCAACCTAAAGAGAAATAGACGGCAACTCAAAACTCGGCCACGTTGTCGGAAGTAATTCCGCACCAACGAATGGATCAATCAGAAACCGAGTCGCCGCCAACGTACCAAATGTTCCAATGGCATAACCGCAACAAAAATGAAACACAGGGTTATCATTCACATGATCGGCCCATTCATTATCATCTTTAATTTGACTTAATAAAAACGGATAAGCTGATGCCCCAAGCAACCCACCTACGGCTAACCACGGCATACCAGCATAAATAAGGCCTGCTGTAAAAGCTACGCCTGCAGCAAGTCCAATTTTAGACGCAAGCGTGAAATCTTCTTTTAGCCCTTCAATCTTGCTTGGAGTATCAAAAAATATGCCCATAAGCCCATCAATTTGTAATAATCACACAAACACTTTGAGCAAGCTATAATAATATGTCAAGAAAATAAAAGAAATTCGCCTTAAGTGCTAAAATACCCAAAAGGAAATACACAAACATAATCATCTTTCGGGCTAGCGGGTGGTGAAGAAGTATATGTGGCTAAATCGGACGTAAAAGCATCCTGGCGAAATAACGTATCCCATGCATTATCTATACCTATCATATCATCATACGCCTGACGTAAATCCGAAAGATCGCCAGACATCATTGCATGAAAATAGATACGCCTTAAATCATTGGCACTGCCCAAACCTTTAGTCTCAAACTCAAATTCCCAGAAATTCATATAACGTGCTGTCGGGGCCATAACAAAATCTATAAATGGCTGTGCCTCAGGCAATACATCACCCGAATTTTCCGGCTCCGTTATGTCGGCCCAGACCGCGCGCTCGCGATCACTAACATCTGGATTATCAGGCCCATTACCAGGTTCAGTGAAAAATGCATGGTCTTCTGGTGCTTTTTCCCTAATAAAATCACCGATGATTTTCTGAATAAAACCTTCCATAAATATATTCAAATTCACAAAACGTCCTTCATCATCACCGTCGGGGGCAGAAAAACTTGTATTATCAAAGTCGCGGAAATTAATACCGTACTGAAACCTGTGTTCCTGACCGTCCGGCCCGACACGCATTGAACGGAATGTACTGGCATGCATTGAATCGTGAAGATAGTTTCTAGCAAGTTCATATGTTCGCAAACGTATATTTGGAATATTGTCTTTATTCAGCAATGTACCGAAGCCCATATCATCATAACAAAAATATCCGCCAGCATTCATGTTCCCCTGCCCTTTTCCATGAAAACCGCCTATATCATCATCTTTCGATGGATGTCGGACAACATATCTATCAAGGGGAAGCAATTTAAAATCTGGCGACATCTCCTGAAAATACCTGAAGGCCTCATCAACTATGCTTGCAAACAACACAGGGTCTATGTCGTCATTATCTAGATCGCCGAGTATATGTGATAACGGTGTATGTGCATTGAATACTTCGGGCACGACATCACGCCGCAATGACAAGCGGCAAGACAAATCACCGCGTTCCGAATCATCACGAACGTCGAGTATCTCGTTACGTTCAAACATGCATACACCCTACATAAACTTTATTTCTTTAGTTTACATAGGGTCGGTATATATTGCAAAATTAGAGGGTATTCATCATAGGATGTGGTTCGGCGCGCTGATGCTTCTCATAATCGTAATTCGGCGGCGATGATATAATGGAATGAACTCCGCCTTCGGCATCCACACTTTCAATCACAACAGGTTGTTTGGTCTGAAAACGAATAAGATCACAGATTTTCTGCGCGGATTTCGGCTCAAGCGGCTGATCATCAATCACATCATGTTGCAACACCAGACATCTATCAGTTTCCTGCTGATAATCACGCATAAAGATTTTTGGAATTTTATCCGACATGCGGTAATCGGCAGAAAGTTGCGCCCGAATTTTCTTAAACCCTTCCTCGGCATGAACGGCAGACACAAAAAGGAATTCATCCATCGGGTCCCCTTCCAGAAGAAAGTATTTAAACTTACGCATGACTTCTGGTGATAAATATTGTTTTACAAATGTCTCGTCCGAATTGGATTCCATGATACTTTTGAACAATTCAACCCAATCGGCTTTGCCCGCAATTGTTGGAAACCATTCTTTATCCTCTTCGGTTGGATTTTCACAAATACGCTTGATGTCTTCAAACATTGCAAATCCAAGAGCATATATATTTATTTGTGATCCGATAAAGACCTCTTCTTCTTCACCGGTATACGGATTTTTCTGCATTTTTGTGCCCGGCGGTTGGTAGAGGACCTTCGCATGCATATCCCTGAATTCGCCATGCATACTGGCATTGATCAAACCAATGTCGAATAGTGTCTCCATGACCTGATAATGTGTCATACAGGCAACACCTTCATTGATAACCTTTGTTTTGATATTCGGCGCAAAATTCTGCGATACGGCC
>JAUICS010000166.1 GCA_030427765.1 Alphaproteobacteria bacterium | reverse complement strand
TGCGGTCATGTCGGTATAATTGCCGGACAACATGCTATCAATGATGTATGGCAACCCATGTACGATTTTGTCTGTCGACACAGTCGACAGGGGTAAACAGAGTGTCTATAGTACAAGAACAAAATGCCTGCCGCGGTTTTTGGCGCGCCGGTTTCAAGGATTTATATCGAGAGGATGATCATTATGGATAACCAAGACCCAATTGTAATTGTCAGTGCAAAACGTACCGCCATTGGAACGTTTAACGGAATGCTTAGCAACGTTTCTGCCGCCGATCTTGGTAAGAACGTTATTAAGAGCGTTCTTGCAGAATCAAATGTAAAGCCGGACGACATTGACGAGGTTGTAATGGGACAAGTTTTGACAACAGCCAACGGCCAGAATCCGGCACGGCAGGCCGCAATAAACGCCGGCATTCCACACGAAAAAACGGCCTACACAATCAATCAGGTATGTGGGTCGGGTCTACGCACAATTGCGCTGGCCGCACAATCCATAGCCAATGATGACAGTGCAATCGCCCTTGCCGGTGGTCAGGAAAATATGAGTATGTCACCACACGCCGTGCACATGCGCGCAGGCACAAAAATGGGTCCGGCCAGCATGATCGATACAATGATCGTTGATGGTCTTTGGGACGTATTTAATGACTACCACATGGGTATTACGGCCGAAAATATTGCGCAGAAATATCAGGTAACGCGTGATAATCAGGATGAGTTCGCGGCGTTCTCGCAACAGAAGACACAGCGCGCGATGGAGTTGGGACGTTTTAAAGACGAAATTATTCCGGTTACTGTTAAGGTAAAACGCGATGAAGTCACATTTGATCAGGATGAATTTCCACGTCAGGATGTGACCGCCGACGGACTTGCAAAATTGCGTCCGGCATTTAAGAAAGATGGTACGGTTACCGCCGGTAATGCATCCGGCATTAATGACGGTGCGGCCGTGACATTGCTGATGCGCGCAAGTGAGGCGAGCAAGCGCGGGCTGATCCCGTTTGCAAAAATTAAATCATGGGCAACCGCCGGTGTTGACCCGTCGTTAATGGGCACGGGGCCAATTCCGGCATCACGTAAGGCGCTTGAGAAGGCAGGATGGTCCGTGAGTGATCTTGACCTTGTTGAATCAAATGAAGCCTTTGCGGCGCAGGCATGCTGTGTGATGAAGGAGCTAGGTCTGGATCAGGACCGTGTAAATGTAAACGGCGGTGCAATCGCGCTTGGCCATCCTATCGGCGCATCCGGTACACGCGTGATGGTAACATTGCTTCATGAAATGGCGCGCCGCGATGTGCAAAAGGGCCTCGCCACATTATGTATTGGCGGCGGAATGGGAATTGCCATGTGTGTTGAACGTGACAACACGATGGAATGGAAAAAACTGGCGTAACTTTATAAGAGAGAGGATGATATGTCACAGCTAGCGATCGTTACGGGCGGGACACGCGGAATTGGTCTTGCCATTACAAAAACACTTATCGACAACGGCATGACGGTTGTTGCCTTGTTTCAGGGAAATGAAAAGGCGGCGAAGGCGGCGAAGGAAGAAACAGGATGTTTGACGATGAAGGTCAACATCAGCGACTTTAACGAATGCCAGACCGCCATTGATAAAATCCAGAAAAAACATGGCCAGATACATGTGCTTGTCAACAACGCTGGAATCACACGTGACGGCACACTCCATAAAATGGATCAGCAGCAATGGCTGGATGTCATCGATACGAACCTGAATTCCTGTTTCAATTTGTGCCGTGCAGTTATCCCGTTAATGCGCGAAAGCCGCTATGGACGTATTGTGAATATCAGCTCCATTAACGGACAAAAGGGACAATTCGGTCAAACCAACTACTCTGCGGCCAAGGCGGGCATGATTGGTTTTACGAAGGCACTTGCGCTTGAATCTGCACCGCGCGGTATTACCGTGAACGCTATTTGTCCCGGTTATATTGAAACCGATATGACGGCAGCCATGAATTCCGATGTTTTAGAAAACATTATTCGTCAAATTCCGGTTGGCCGTATGGGTCGTCCAAACGAAATTGGTGAAATGGTGGCGTTTCTATCATCTGAAAAGGCGGCGTTTGTCACAGGCGCAACGTTTAGCGTAAACGGCGGCCAGTATCTTGTATAAGTATCTGGCATAAAATCTTTAGCCCAAAAAAGCCAGGCCGCCCGAGGGCGCGGGCAGCCTGGATACTGAGAGTACTCATACGAGGGTTAAAAGGGATATATAATATAATTTTAAAAACGTGCCATCCAGCGATCATCATTCTTGCGGAATGACGGTACACCAACCGGACCTTTATCATTTGCAGATGTCTGGTCCTGCTGGGCACGTTGCCCGAATTTTCTTTTCTCTTCTTTTGGTTTTAAATCTGTTGCGCCTTTATCCAAATTTGTTGTGTCGGCGCCCATAAATGATTTTGATCGTTCCTGCGCCGCGATTAAGCCGTGACCGTTTGAAAATACTACTGCCTTCTTTCCTTCTGAGCCGCTTTTCCCACTCGCCTGCCCGCCGGTGTTATTTGCCTGTTTATGCATTCCAAACTGTCGTGTCATTCATATGTTCCTGTTTAACAAACCTTATACTTAAAATTTTATCTAAATTTAATTTAAATTCAAAATATACTAAAATTTTCCTTTGTTTTCAGTGTGTTGTGTTGTTTTGTAGTTTCTTTGAAGTAAGGTGAAGCGGCTTTGCTACACCATATTTACCATTTTAAGTTATAGTATGTTGAAATGCACATTTCTGCGTAAGTAATTAATTTTAAATGGAAATTTATAATTTTAGAGGATTACAGGCGTAAGAAGCCATCAGATTGCATGGTCCATAACCGTGCATATATGCCGTTTTCAGCTATCAAATCATCATGTTTTCCGTCTTCAACAATTTTTCCATCTTCAAAGACAAGGATGCGGTCCATATGCGCGATGGTGGACAGACGGTGGGCAATGGCAATCACGGTTTTATCATTCATAATGTCGATCATGGCCTTTTGAATGGCCTTTTCACTTTCACTATCAAGTGACGCCGTGGCTTCATCCAGAATAAGGATAGGGGCTTGTTTTATAATTGCGCGGGCAATGGCTACCCGTTGACGTTGTCCACCTGATAATTTTACACCGCGTTCCCCGACAAGCGTGTCATACCCATCCGGCAGGTCGTTTATAAAACCGTCGGCCTGCGCCATTTTCGCCGCGTATATAACATCTTCGTCTGACGCATCCAAACGTCCGTACCGAATATTGTCAGCTATGCTTCGGTGAAATAACGGTGAGTCTTGCGGAATAACGGCGATGTTTTTACGCAAAGAGAATTGGGTGATTTTGCGTATGTCCTGACCGTCGATAGAAATATGACCGCTATTCAAGTCATAAAATCGCATCAGCAAATTGACGAACGTACTTTTCCCCGCGCCGGAATGACCAACCAGACCAACCTTCTCATTCGGGTTGATATCAACATTTAGATTTTCAAATACCTGATTTTTTCCGTAATTGAAAAGGACGTTTTTGAATTTTATATGTCCTTCGGTAACGATCAGGTCTTTTGCCTGTGGTTCATCGTTCACATCTTGCGGGACGGAGGTGATGGAGAGGGTATCTTTAATTGTGCCGGTTTCATCAATGAACATTAAAATGCCGAAACCAAGCATCCATGCCATCACCAGCATTGATGATGATGTGCCCATGATGGTGGCGATATCACCGACGGTTATCCATGCGGATTGCCATGCATATAATGATAGAATTAGTATGCTTGATAGCATCAGGATAATACATATACGGCGGTAATTTTCGACCTGCGTGATGGTAAGGATCAGCTTCTGTGACTTTTTAATCTCGTTTGCAGATACCTCTTTGTGGTAATCAATTTCATGATCTTCCCTTGCAAAACTTCGTACGGCCGGACTGTTTGTAAATATGTCGACAATGGCGCCTGTTACCTTCGCACGGTTATCGGAGTATAGCTTCGACCGCTCATTGATAACCCTGGCGCGGAATAACACAGGCAGGGCAACTGACATTGTAAACAGAATACATATCAAGGCAAACATTGGTGATATGGACAGTAAGATGGCAATAGAAAATCCCATAATAATAAAATTCGACATGATCATAAAGCGGATCGTGTCATGTAGCCGAACCACGCTTTCGGCAATTTCGGTAATTTTACGTGTCAGTGCACCGGAGAATTGATTATTCAAATACGCCTGACTGTGGCCGAGTGTATAGCATAAGAAGTCATTGCGGATGGTGTAGCGTATAGACGGTTTCCATTTGATCAGCATATAAGATGCCCAGACATGCATGGATTCTGCAAATATAAGAAAGCCCACCATAATAAACGCGGTGGTGTACAGACCGTCCGGAATAGTTCCGGGAAGGTGTGTGCCGTCCGCATCAATAATTGTGGCGGCGGTTAACCGGTCAATAATAATTCCGATCAGAAGGTAGTAAATCGGCATCCGCGAAAAATGGATCAAATCCTGTATCATAAAGATAATCCACGTCATTGGGGTTTTGCGGAACAGATATACAAAAAACTCCCT
>JAUICS010000165.1 GCA_030427765.1 Alphaproteobacteria bacterium | reverse complement strand
CGCAAGCGGCCATGAAGTCGAGGGCCTTATCAATCTGTGAGGCAAGTTCATTGTAAAGATCACCGAATTTGGAATCCTTAACGAAATCGAGGTTCCATTTATGCACTTTCTGCAAATCGGCATATCCCCCTTGGGCAAAGGCACGGATAAGGTTTAGAGTCGACGCCGCCTGATGATATGCTTTGAGCATGCGTTCCGGGTCTGGTCTGCGGGAATCTTCCGTGAATTCAAAACCGTTAATAATGTCTCCGCGATAGGACGGCAATGTAACACCATCGATGGTTTCGTCGTCACTGGAGCGCGGCTTTGCAAATTGTCCCGCAAGGCGCCCAACCTTGACAACGGGTAATCCACCCGCAAATGTCATCGTGATGGCCATTTGTAGAAGTACGCGGAATGTGTCGCGGATTTTGTTTGCGGAGAATTCGGCAAAACTTTCGGCACAGTCGCCGCCCTGCAGCAGGAAGGCCTCACCATTCGCAACTTTTGCGATATGTTTTTTCAGCTTTCGTGCTTCACCGGCGAAGACAAGTGGGGGATAGCTTGCAAGTGTTTCTTCAACACGCTTTAGATCATCTTGATCATCATATTTTGGAAGCTGCTTCGCCGGTTTTGAACGCCAGCTTGATGGTGTCCAGTCGTTTTGTGTCATGATTACCGCAATTCTTATTCTATAAACCAACTTATAGAAATAGGTGAGAGTATCAAAATTATCAAGTTTTTTATAGGATTACACGGTATTGATATTGTCACCCCAGCGTTTATGAAGCCATAGCCATTGCTCGGGTGCGTCAGTTATCCATTCTTCAAGATATTTATGTGCGTCTTGTATAACGTCTTCGATGTTACGCGGTGTATTGTCTTCGTTGAATAATACGAGAGGGTCTTTAACTGTAACCTCGAAATTGGCACCTTGTGTACGCTTTATTCGCCCGGGAATCACAGGAATATTCATTTTCTGGCCCATTTGGACAAACGCGGGGCTTGTCATGGCAGGAATGCCAAAGAAAGGAACGGATATCCCTTCATTGTATTTTTGATCGATTAAAATGCCGATAATATTACCGTTTTTGGCGGATTTTAGCATGGATCGTGTGCCTGACGCTGACTTGGGATGAGTTTTTATAAGCCCCTTAAGGCTACGCAGTTTTTGAAGACGGCGTTCAATGAATGTGTTATTTGGCGCGCGATAGACAGATTCTGTTTTAATATGATGTATGTCCATAAAAACGGGAGGAACTTCCCAATTTGCCAGATGCCCGCCAAAAAGGATGGAATTTTTCCAGTCTGTTTTGAAATGTTCAAAATTATCAGGCGTGATTAGGGTAACACGCTCGCGTGCGATTTTTTCTAGATGCGGGTATTCGGCGAAGACGCGGCCTAAATTCTCCCACATGCCAAGTATAATCGCGTTAATGTCATCATCCGCTTTGTCGGGGAATGTTTTTTGTAAATGGCGGCGGGCTTTTTTCGATGCGCCCGTCAATGGCCCTATGGACCGTGCAATCCACCCGCCCGTTGCCGATGCCGCATCTACCGGCAGGATGCCAAACACAAACATCAGCACCGAAAAAGCGATGTATTCAAGAAAGTAGCGCAGTTTTTTCATACAAATGACGTGTTAAAAAGGTAATAAATTTTGGTTCATCCGCAAACATGATATGTATTTTTACTACCGATACAATAGATCGATATTCGGGGGGAAGACGGACATAATCTTTTTCTGTGGTAATAAGGACTGCGCCTTTGTCATCCGCATTTTTGCGCAAGTTGCGAAGTTCCTCATCCGTAAAATCATGGTGATCAGGAAAGGCAACTGTGTCGAGCACCTCAAAATCCATATCTCTGACTGTATTAAAGAAACGTTCCGGGCGGGCAATTCCGGAAAATGCGATAACGGGTGTATCCGCCGCCTGTAATGTGCTTTCGGTATGTATATTGGCCTGAAATTGCGGGATGTATGTTGGCAATTTTTTTGCCACGGCCGCACCACCATCACCAACAAGAACAATGCCGTCAATGTCGTGCAGGCAATCGGACGGCAGTTCCCGTAAAGGTCCGGCGGGTATTAAACATCCATTGCCCATAAAATCTTTGGATTGAATAACCAGTATTTTTATGTCGGCGGACATTGAGCGGTTTTGCAAACCATCATCCATAATCAACAGTGGAATATCACTGTTCAGCGCGTACTCGGCCCCCGCCAAACGGTTTTTGGATACGATGGTTTGTGCATGCCGTGATAATAGGATGGCCTCGTCACCGACATCTTTGCTCGTATGTTCAGGCTCAACCATTTCCGGCCCGCGTATGCAGCCACCATAACCACGTGTCAGGAAGCCGGTTTCATGGATGTTAAAATGACCTTTTAATATATCCAGAATCGTCAATGCAACCGGTGTTTTGCCGCCACCACCGGCCACAATATTTCCTACACAAATTGTGGGGACGGAGGGGGTCTCAGGAATTTGGAGGCTTTTATGAAGCAGGCGTCCGGCGTAATATAATCCGGATAGCGGGAACAACAATGCCGCTGGCCAAGTCAGTTCTTTTGAATACCAGAAATCAGGCGTTTTTAAACGCACTCCGCACTCCGTACAGCGCTGTTAGGTAATAACGGGGGGCAGTTTAGGCCCGCCTGTATAAAAAGAGGTTCCAGTTCATCCATGATCAAATCAATGATACCGGATTTTTCGGATATGAATGCCGCACCTGCATCCTGTAGGGCAAAGATTTTCTCTGGTTGTTCCATGAGGGTTTCAAGTGAAGATTGAAGCTCGTTCTTATCTTTACATGGGATAGAAACGCCGTTTACATCCATATCACGATAAACTCGGGTAAAGTTTTGTACGTTTGGTCCGTGTAATGTTACGCAACCTAGCTGAATGGCCTCAATCGGGTTATGGCCGCCGCCGCCATCCAGGCTGAATGAGCGTCCAATACAGGCAATGCCGCAGAGTTTGTAAAACAAACCAAGCTCACCAAGTGTATTCACCAGATATATGTCGGTATCCGGTGCCGGTGGCTCAGGTGATTCAGAGCGAACATGAATGTTCAGGGATTTTTGTTCGGCGGCCTTAATAATGTCATCACGGCGGTCAGGGTGGCGCGGGGCGATGACTGTCAATAAATTCGGATATTTTTCCTTCATCGACATATGGATGTTAAATGCCATATCCTCCTCCCCGTGATGCGTACTGGCAAAAAGCCAGCCTATACGGGAGGCAAGGGCACTACTAAAACGGTTAAATTCATTGGCATCAACAAATAAGGATTCCGCACAGTATTTTAAACTGTCTGTCACAATAACCTTACGCGCACCAAGATTGCGTATCATGCGTGCATCATCCTCTGTTTGCGCAAGTATCATGTCAAAAATACCGAACAGCTTCTGGATCGTCGCTGGAAATAAACTCCATTTTTTGTACGAATTCGAAGATATGCGGGCGTTTACAAGTGCCGTTGGTATATTACGTTCACCAACACTCGTCAGCATGTTCGGCCATAGCTCTGATTCCGTCCAGATCGCAAGATCCGGATGCCAGTGATCAAGGAATGCGTTGACCCAAACCGGAATATCAAGCGGATAATATTGATGAATGGCCCATTCCGGAAGGCGTTTCATCATAAGCTGTGAAGATGTAACGGTTCCCGTAGTAATCAGGAAATGTGCATCGTTAAATTTCGCCTTCAGGTATTTAACCAAAATCAGTATGGATTGGGCTTCACCAACACTTGCGGCATGCAGCCATATTAAACGGCCATCAGGTCGGGCAATGGATGCTTGCCCCATACGTTCGGGGAGACGCTGCTCATCTTCCTTATTACGCTTCAGGCGGCGTTTTAACCATGCCTTCAATACGGGCTGGCTCACTTTTGATAGTGCACGGTAAAGCTTCAGCATGTTGGCTTATGAATCCTGACCCTAATCAGTGGAAATAATAACGTTATGTTAGTGTTTATACTGTATGCTATTTTTATAATACAGGACGAAACCGTTTTTCAACAATAGTTTCGGTCAAAGATTAACATTTATGGGATACGTCAAATAAATGCGCCGGATACAGAAAATCACCAATAAACGCAAACGTATTACGAAGGAGGCAATGGACACACTGCGTGATGTTCGTAAGTCCGTTGATCCTGACGTTTTGAAAAAAGCGCAAGAATTTGCCCATGAGAACCTTGAAACCTTGATGAAAGACATTAAGGCTCAAAAGGAAAGCGAAAAAAAATCGGAAAATGCCCCAGAATCTACATCTAATAAATCAACATCTGATTCAGTAAACAAAGCGGATACAGGTGACGAAAATGTCCCGATTAACAGGGAAAAAAACCTTCAAACGGTTTTAAAGGTTATGCGTCTGGCAACCATTACGCCGGAAATGCAAAAGAAAATCCAAAAAGAACTAATATCCGCCATCAAAGGTACAACGAAGCACTAAAGCTAAGCTAACGACATGTTCCAACGAATTGGTCTGGCGGTGGGGGCTGCGGATCCTCACAGCTTTTTTGAACTGCCAATGTGGGTGCATAAACACAACCCGATGCCGGACAAAATGCATCGTAATAAC
>JAUICS010000164.1 GCA_030427765.1 Alphaproteobacteria bacterium | reverse complement strand
GAACAATATGCCTTTATCAGGGAGAAGAACTCGGTCTAAAGGATTCAGAAATCGCTTTTGAAGACATTCAAGATCCCTGGGGCAAACAGCTCTGGCCGGAATGGCAAGGCCGCGATGGATGCAGAACACCAATGCCATGGAGCCATAATCTGAAACATGGTGGATTTACGCAGGAAATGCACTCCCCGTGGTTGCCGGTTGATAAAGACCATATTGAAAACGCGGTTGATGTTCAAAAAGACAATGACAACTCCATTTTAAACTACACAAAAACATTCTTACGACTCCGTAAACAATACCCCGCTCTGGTAAAAGGGGAATATTCATATCACGACAGCGAAAATGAACATGTATTGATCATGGAACGCGTGCTGGATGGGCACGATAGCGTTATCGGACTATTCAATATGACTGATTCTGAGCAAACTATCGCATCTTTTCCCGAATATGACGACGTTATCTGGGGTAAGAATGTCGAAACATTATCCGCATTCGAAGTCACATTGGTGACGAAAAAACGCTAATCTTTATCCTTTTCGGATTTCGGTGTCTGGGCAGGTAACTCAGTGTCCCTATCTGCAACCTGTTTCAGTTTTTGTAAAAACGGACTGGTAAGCGGTACACCGTCTTCATTGTATTTATCGTCGGCCGGCGTCTCTTCAGTTTTTTTATCTTCTGCCTGTGAATTATCCTGGCCGTCTTCTCCTGACTGATTGTCTTTTTGATGTGTCACTGCAGCTTCGCCACCTGCCGGTTTATATATTGTCGCCATATGCTCCAGCTCTTTTAGCTCTTCCGGTGAAGGTGCGATGGCTTTTACAGCTTTCTCCAGCTTTACAAGCATGGCATCAAGTTTTTCGTAATCAAGTAAAGGATCAACCGTTTCTAGGCGTAAGACGGCATTCTCGGAATCAAACGCATACAAAAACATGCCATTCTTAATATGCATAACACTCATCAATGCTTTCAATCGGTATTCCGTAATATACGCATGCATCAAACGCTGGTTGTTCGTCGTAATAAAACTGTTGCTACGCCAGTTTTCATGTTCGGGCTTAATACTGTCCGGCAGGGCAGACATTTCAATAAAATGGCGCATATGGGATGTTGCCACCACGCCTTGAAATGGCAATGGTTGCAATTCGAACATTAAAACACTTGTGAAACGTCGCCTTGCTATATCCTCAGTTGGCTGTTCCTCGGAAAATAATGAAAATCGATATCCGGCAACCTTCCCGACAACTGTTGCGGAATTGAAAATTCGAGGAGCGCGAAACCGTAATTTACGTCTGGTGGCAAGTGCCTTCCAGGCACGTTTTTGGAGAATGAGCGTATAATTCGACCATGTGAAAATCCCGAAAATCAGCAAGGACAGAATAATCCAAAGAAAAATCCATATTGTCATTAAACGGCCCTAATGAAGTTTGTATAAAAGATGGTCAAATAGAAACGGTAATTCATGAACATGCCATTGTAATTATTGTATAAACGGCAACTGTATTTACCATTTTAGCAATTTATACGCCTAAATTCTATAACTTTAGACTATTCGTCCTGAATATTGCCCTCAATCAACAGAATTAAATCATCTTCTTCCATAGTCGACATTTCTTTAAAAAACTGCTGATACGCCTCTTTTTCAGGGATATCACACCCCTCATTTTCATAGATGTCATAGGATTCCTTGCCGGCTTCCTTATCCATTTGATTCAGCATATCGTATATTTCAACATCGCTTTTTTCCGGATATTTTACCGAATACCTGTAGAACAGAGCCTCCCGCAATAGATAATAATTATCCAAAAAACTTCCCATTCGGACACCGAGATTACAGTAAAGATCGTACCCGCGTGTTCTGATCATTAAATCATATAGCGCAAAGACTTCCATGGCCGTCATGGGCTTCACAACTTTTTGCTGCTGCGTTTCATCTTCAAATCCTGGAAGTACCTGCGCATTTGCGGGAATTGTGAAGGACATTACACCGACACAAACCATTATATGGAGGAGACTGAATATGCTCTTTATATCTGTCATACCTAATTGTATGAAATTCCTGCACTTTTTTCAAATTTTCTATAAAGGCAAATCATTATTGTCGAAGCGGAAAAACAGCTTATATTACCGATATGAGTGCAATTCAGGAAAATCAAGACACACAAAGTCCACTACCATCATTTGACGAGTCAAAACCACTTAAAATTCATTCTGATTTTAAGCCAGCAGGTGACCAACCCAAGGCGATTGAAAAACTCGTTAACGGATTGAATGATGGTGAAGTTGATCAGGTGCTTCTTGGTGTTACCGGTTCAGGGAAAACATTTACAATGGCGCATGTGATTGAAACGGTACAGCGCCCTGCCCTTATCATGGCACCAAACAAAACACTCGCGGCCCAGCTTTATGGAGAAATGAAAAGTTTCTTCCCCGATAATGCCGTTGAATATGTTGTGTCTTACTATGATTATTACCAACCCGAAGCATATGTCCCGCGCACGGAGACATTCATAGAAAAAGAATCAACGATCAATGAGCAGATTGACCGTATGCGGCACTCGGCCACGCGGTCACTGTTTGAACGGCGCGATGTCATTATCGTAGCCAGTGTATCCTGTATCTACGGTATCGGATCGAAAGAAGATTATGAGGCCATGCGATTTGATATCCGTAAGGACCAGATTGTTGATCGCCAAAAGATTATCCAGACCCTTGTCACCCTTCAATACAAACGAAATGATATAGCCTTCGACCGCGGTACATTCCGTGTACGTGGCGATACGGTCGAATTGTTTCCATCGCACATGGAGGATCGCGCATGGCGATTTTCATTATTCGGGGATGAGCTTGAAGCCATCACAGAATTCGACCCATTAACGGGTGAGAAATTTGCAGAACTGGAAGGCGTGCGCGTTTACGCGAACTCACACTACATCACCCCCGGTCCGACAATGGCGCAGGCAATTGAGAATATTAAACGTGACCTAAAGCTGCGCGTTCAGGAGCTTGATAAAGAGGGTAAACTTCTTGAATCCCAACGTGTTTCACAACGTACGCAATTCGACATCGAAATGTTAACCGCCACTGGAATATGTCAGGGTATTGAAAACTACTCACGATACCTTACCGGACGGGCACCGGGTGAGCCGCCGCCGACATTAATTGAATATCTGCCGGACGATGCAATCATGATTCTGGATGAATGCCACAATATGATACCGCAGTTAAATGCCATGTATCATGGCGACCGGTCACGTAAAACCACGCTGGTTGATTACGGATTCCGGTTACCCGCCGCCATTGATAACCGTCCGCTTAAGTTCGAAGAATGGAATAAATTCCGTCCACAAACCATTTATGTATCGGCCACGCCAGGCCCATGGGAACTTGAGCAAACAAACGGAGACTTTGCGGAGCAGGTTGTGCGCCCAACCGGTCTTGTTGATCCACCGATTGAGGTACGTCCCACAAAGAACCAAGTCGATGATTTGATGGAAGAATGCAAACAGATCATCACGCAAGGCGGGCGTATTTTAGTGACCACCTTGACCAAGAAAATGGCAGAGGCGTTAACCGAATACCTGAATGAAAACGGACTTAAAGTTCGCTACATGCATTCCGATGTTGATACGCTTGAGCGGATAGAAATTATCCGCGATTTGCGTCTGGGTGAATTCGATATTCTTATCGGTATTAACCTGCTCAGGGAAGGGCTAGATATCCCGGAATGTATGCGTGTATGTATTTTGGACGCGGATAAGGAGGGATATTTACGTTCACGTACGTCCCTTATCCAGACCGTTGGACGTGCCGCGCGAAATGTTGACGCCAAAGCCATTATGTATGCGGATACGATTACAAAGTCGATGCAGGCCGCCATGGATGAGACAAACCGCCGACGTGAAAAACAAATGGCATATAACGCCGAACACGGCATCACGCCGGAGACAATTAAAAAAGGCATTAGTGACATTCTGGAAAGCGTTTATGAACGCGGCGACCGCGTTAAGGTTAGCCGCAAGCAAGGCGAAGACGATGATCTTACACCAGATAAAATTCAGGACCGTATCAAGCAGCTTGAAAAGCAAATGCGTGCCGCGGCCAGTGATCTGGAATTTGAAGAAGCCGCGCGCCTGCGTGATGAAATTCGCAAACTGGAAACCATGGACCTTGGTATCGGGAACGCTGCAACAAAACGAAGAAAATTCCCCCAAAAATAGAATTTTTGCGAATTTCCTATTGACTTATAATTACGCATAAATTAAATTCCCTTATAATTGTTATGAAAATTATTTATAGAGGATGTATTATGACTATAGCGTTGAACCATGTATTTTGTGTTTACCAAAATTTACTTGCCAGCCTTCAGCAAGAAACCGATCCAGAATTCACCGACTATGAACTGGCAGGCACTCCGCCCAAAGGCTTTACTGGCCGCATAGCTGGCGCAATTCATACGGGTATTAATGAAGCTTGTATCCATTTTGAATTGGTATCTCCTTTAGAATCAGGAAATGGTGGCCCAGGTTTTTATAATTTTGGGACAAAAACCCGTATTGTCTATCCCGTTTCTTATATTCAACAA
>JAUICS010000163.1 GCA_030427765.1 Alphaproteobacteria bacterium | reverse complement strand
CCAGCTTAAACGCAGTTGTCGGGTTGAAACCGCCCTCACCTGACTGTATTTCATCATGTGTTTTTTCAGCCACCGCCGCCGAAACAGCTGGATCCCCGATGATTTCATATATATCGGCAATTTCCGCACCTGTTGCATGGCCGTCAATGACCAGTGCCACGTATTCATCCAGTGCGTTATTGTATAATTCGCCCTGTGTTTCGATCACTGTGAGCATGCGTTCTGCATCAGGGTTAGAGATATTACCGTTTGATACGTTTTCGGCAAAGTTGTTGATTTCTGCCAATGTCAGATTGCTGTCACCATTCAGGTTAAAAATGCGTTCCGCCACATCGGCATCAACATTTGCGCCATCCAGAATATCCCATGTTGTCAGCAATTCAGAATCAAGACGCGCACCTGAATCAACCAGTGACATGAAGTCATCGACAATACCGCTGTATTTAGGTCCATTTGCGACTTTTGTAAGCACTTGATCCATTTCAGAATGACCGAAGTCACCAGCACGGTGCAAGTCAAGCCATTGATTTACTTGACCATCCGATAAGTCACCGTTCACATGATGACCGGCCAAGGCCTCGGCCTGTGTAACATCAAACGGATTGTTCAGAACCGTATCAAAAATTTTGTCAGATGTGCCATCGGCAAAACCGGCCTGTGCCACATGGCTCATTAAATCAATTGCGGCATCGGCGTGTGATGGGTCCGCCTTGATAATTTCGGTAAGTTCCTCTAGCGCCTTATTATGCGGCGCGCCGTTTTCAATAATATCAACAACACTTTGTGCCTGATTATTATCAATAATTTGATCCGCTGTTAGCTGCGCAAGCTGGTCAATCCCTTTTACCGTTGCACCACTATCGTGCAGGTTAAATATTCCTTTTGCCGTATCGACTGAAACATCGGCATCTTCTAATATATCGGACGTTTTGAACAATGTGCTTGCCGCGCGGCCACTATCCACCATAACGTCAATGAAGTCGCTTAGAACATTGTCAAATGGCTGGTCCGCACTTTGATTAATCAGAAGTTTTGTGATGTCTGTGTTTTCAAGGGTATTACCTTCATAGAAATTAATAACCGTCTGGCCCTGCGCTTGGGTAATATTGCCCGCGTCAATTTCATCAATAATTTGTCTTGCATTACCCAGAACAAACCCATCATTCACGACATTATCAACGATACCGGACGATAAATTTGCATTTAAACCAACGTCTGTAATGTGCAGTAACAAACCAGACCCATCATTTCCGTTAATGTCGCCATTCAGAATGAAGCTGAGCATTTGATCAACGGCTTCTGCAAACGTCTCGCCGTTAATTTCGACAGATAGAAGATTATCGGTTGTTTGAACATTTAAATTGCCGGCATGAAGAGATTCCATGACATCCGTAACAGTATCCGTAAATGTTCCGCCACTGATTAACTTATCGGCAAAATCGATAGTTTCCTGCGCAGTAACTGTTTGGTTACCGGCAATATCCATCAAAAGACCACCAACGTTGTCGGCCATGTCGTCTGATGATGCCAGTTTAACAATCTCAGTCGCATCCAGTTTTGAAATTGTGCCGTCGGCGGTAAGATCAACAATATTACGCGCCGTATCTTCCTGAATAAGGTCCTGCGCGTTGAATGACAGCATCGTATCCAGTACGTCGGCTGACAAACCGGAATCTGGAATATTTGCCGCAATATCAAGGACTAACGTCACACTCATTTGACCTTCGGTCATTTGTGCGATTAATTCCTGTGCCGTTGATCTGGCAACCTCAGGCGCATTAATATCCGCAAGTAATGTTGTTGCATCTGCAATTGAAATTCCGCCCGCATCAACAAATTGTAAAAGTTCAGCCGGTGCCTCAATAAACGATGTGTTATTAAGCACGGTATCAATGAATACTTCTGCTTCGTTAGGATCAATATCACCACTGCCAAGCAGATTATTCATGGAGTCCAATCCATCTTGATTGATATTGCCGTCTTTTAATGCATTTGTAACTTTTGATAAAACGTCAGGTGAAATTTTGCCGTCTGTTAACTGCGTAAACGTCCCGGCAAACGCATCCTTGTTAATCACACCATTTACATCCAGCTGCAAAAACGCATGAACAATCTCGCCGCTTTGCGATTCCGATGTAACCTGAATGGTTTCCATCATCAGGTCTTCGGTCACCTTATCCTCGATAATAAGGTCCATCAGTACATTACCGGTTTCGAGGTCTAAACCTGCACGTGCCATAAACGTGGCAATTATCGGCGCATTGAATGACGCGATATGGTCTGTTCTGGCCATATCAACCAGTTTTGTCACATTCCCTTTCGTGAAGCCGCCTTTACCAACTTCGTTGATCATTTTCTGGGCTTCACCGGCGCCAAGGTCATTCCCATTATACGCACTTGCAAATGTCTTACCGACACCAATGCTGACCTTCCCAAATTCCGCAATGTATTCGGAGGCCTCAGCAACGTCAATCTTCCCAGCCTTCAAGAAATCAAATGTCTCACCAAGGTTGTTTGGTGTTGGCTCAACAACAACCGTTTCTTCAATGACAACTTCTTCCTCGGCTTTTTCTTCCTCTTCTTCTTCCGCCTCTTCCTCTTCTGCGGCTTCTTCTTCCGCCGCGGCCTCTTCTTCCGCTGCGGCTTCTTCCTCCGCCGCCGCTTCCTGCTCGGCTTCCGCTTGCGCCTCTTCTGCCGCTGATGCAGGTTCTTCAACTTCCGGTACCGTCTCTTCAACAACTGTTTCTGCGGCTGGTGTCTCTGTAATTGGTGCTTCTGTAGTTCCGGCTCCTGCTGCATCCGTTACCGGTGCAGTTGGTGTAGCCGGACCCGTTGTCGTTGTTTCCGTACCCGCCGCAGGATCGACATTGTTCAATGTTTCGGCAGACGCGGCTTGTGCGGCTTGTTGAAGCGCCTGATCAAGGTTATTACCGCCATCATCGCCTGAATTATCACCTTCATCGTCTTGATCCTGGCTACGACCACCATCCTGGTCGTCATCATCTTGTTCATCGTCATTATCACGATCATCACCACTTGCACCGGCCGCATCATTATTTTGACCGGCCGCCGCGTTGGCATCTCCCGAACGGAAGATGTTTCCGCCGCCACCTTTGGCACCTTCATTGCCGCCTGTAATGTTTTTATCAAGCACATCCGTCTTGGCTTCGCCCTTTTCTGCCGCCTCTTCCTCTTCCTTTTGTGCTACGAGGTTTTCATCTTCGAAAGAAATTTCCCCGTCTTGTGCAACATTATCAGAGTCACCAGTCGCAATAGATGTACCGAGAGCACCAAGTGAAGCCGCCTCATCGCCGCCTTCCTCTTCTTCTTCTTCTCCTTCTATGTCCTCACCCTCCATCATACGCTGGAGGTGATTTTTCTGGCCTAGAATATTGTCGGCCTGCGTATCACCTTCCGCATCGATCGTGATGCGAGACGGGTCGGCATCTTGAGTACCCTGATTTTCAGGATTCTGAGTACCAGTGTCTTCATTTGAATTGCTTTCTTTATCGTCTTGATTATTTTGGTCAGAGTCGGACATGATGATTTTGATTTAGTTGTGAAATAAAATTTAATTAAATTTAAAAACCCAATTTCCATTCTCTCTTAAAAGAGTTAAGAGAATATAAACATCAAAAAAAAGGCGTTTTTTAGGGTTTTAGAATTATATTTTTCTGTTTTATAACAATATTATAAAAATTGTTTTTAAGTTTTTTTTATTAAAAAAAATAGGTATACCATGAAAACTTATGAAAATTTCAATATAGAATTCCTAAATTTCTTACTTGAGGCCGATCCTGAAGGTTTTGCAAACGTCATTGAGATGACCATTTCAGATATCGAAAACCGACGAAATTTGATCGAGGAAAGTTACCGCGCAGGCATCGTAGATGACGTGGTTGATAGTGCGCACGCCGTCAAATCCGTATGCGGCCAAATTGGCGCTGAAAAACTACACCAGATTTCACGTGATATTGAACTTAACACTAGCACCGAAACACTTAAGCATACCAAGGATTACTTAAAACAGTTCGATGACGAATATAAAAATGTTAAGGAGATATTGCTACGCTTTAAAAAGGAACACACATAAATTAATCAAATACGATAGTCTTCGTATTATTCATCATGACACGCCGCTCAATAAAGGCTTTAACGGCACGCGCCAACACCATATTTTCAATATCTCTACCAATAGATATAAGATCATCTTCATCCATTTTATGATCTACATGCGTTGCCTCTTGCGCGATAATCGGCCCCTCGTCCAGATCGGATGTTACAAAATGGGCCGTTGCGCCAATAAGCTTAACACCGCGTTCATATGCCTGTTTATAGGGACGTGCACCTTTGAAGCTTGGTAGGAAGGAATGATGGATATTTATGGCGCGGCCGGATAAGACCTTACACAAATCAGGACTCAACACCTGCATATAGCGGGCAAGAACAACCAACTCTATATTGTTTTTTTCTACAAAATCGATGACCTGCGATTCTTGATCGGTTTTTGTTTCCGGCGAAACAGGCATATGCAGAAACGGCACATCATATGGTTTCAGTAGCGGTTTACAGTCTTCATGATTGGA
>JAUICS010000162.1 GCA_030427765.1 Alphaproteobacteria bacterium | reverse complement strand
TCACACCGCCTGCCGCTGGCCGAAGGCGCCAAGAAAAAGGGCTATAAAGTATACGTTGCCGCATACAACGCCACAAATGACAAACGCCTTGAAGAAAATGACTTCATCCCGATTGACCTTCCGAACCCGACACAGGGACCGGGACCTTTGGCAGTACTGAAAACAATATTTGCGATCCGAAAACTTTTAAAATCCTTACCGATCGGTATCGTACACACCATTACGCTAAAATATGTGTTTATGACGGGCCTTGCCGCATTCGGAATAAAAGATAAGAAACTGGTCTTTACCGTTGCGGGACTTGGGTACTTGTTCTCCGAAGTGGGCATGAAACCTAAAATACTCCGTACACTGATCGGCCCATTTTTGAAACTGGCGCTAAAACATCCATTGGCATCTATCATCTGCCAAAATCCAGATGACATGCACCTGCTTATTTCCCAGAGTTTTGTCCGGAAAGACAACACGCATTTGATCAAAGGGTCGGGCGTCGACATCTCAAACTTCTCCGCATCATCTCCCGAAAAAACAAACACACCACTTGTTCTCATGCCAACACGTCTTTTGGAAGATAAAGGCGTTGCCGTGTTTGTAGAAGCCGCACGCATTCTCAAACAAAAAGGCGTAAATGCAAATTTCCAACTTGCGGGCGGTATTGATAAAATCAATCCCCTTGCCTACACCGAAAATGATATGAAATCGATGACAAGTGATGGTGCCGTCACATGGCTTGGCCGCGTGAATGACATGCCGTCATTACTACAAAAATCAACCTTAATCGCCTACCCTTCCTACTATCGCGAAGGCATTCCTAAAGTATTACTTGAAGCCGCAGCATGTGGAAAACCTATTGTAACCACTGATCACCCGGGTTGCCGGGAGGTTGTAAACGACAATGAAAACGGCTTTCTGGTGCCTATAAAGGACCCGAATAAAACCGCAGAGGCCATTGAAAAAATTCTAAATAATGGCGATCTTCCTGAAAAGTTTGGCCGAAACAGCCGTAAACGCGCGGAAGAGGAATTCGATGTAAACATCATCGTTGAAAAAACACTAAAACTATATGAGTAATTCGTTTTCCGGCCTTTTACGGATTGCATGTTGATGTGTTTTTATTTATGAATCGGTTTTGGATTCCAAAACAATAATATGAAATTTGCTAGAAAGACACTTGGGTAATTATGGCATCAGCAATTGAACAACTTGCCAAAAACGCCAATTTTGGCGCACTTGCAAAGGCTACTGAATTAAAACAACGCATTCTGTTCGTCCTCGGCGCACTTATTATATATCGCCTTGGTACGTATATTCCGCTTCCTGGAATTGACCCACATGCGTGGCAGGCCATTTATAACCAGCGTAGCGGCGGTATTCTTGACATGTTTAACATGTTTGCCGGTGGTGCGCTTGGACGTATGACCATTTTCGCCCTGAATATTATGCCGTACATCTCGGCCTCGATTATCATGCAACTCGCATCCGCCATGTCGAAAAAACTTGAAGAAATGCGGAAAGAGGGCGAAGCCGGACGCATGAAGTTCAACCAGCTTACACGTTATTTGACCGTTTTGATTGCCACTGTGCAGGCTTATGGTCTTGCCGTCGGTCTTGAAAGTTTCCAGGGGCCGAATGGTCCGGCCGTTGCGGATCCTGGCCTGTTCTTCCGTATTTCTACTGTCATCACAATTGTCGGCGGTACTGTGTTCCTTGTTTGGCTCGGTGAGCAGATTACATCACGCGGTGTTGGTAATGGTATATCCCTTATTATCTTCGCCGGTATTGTTGCGGAATTGCCGCGTGCGTTTGTCAGCATGCTGGAACTTGGTCGCCAAGGACAGTTTAATATGCTTGAACTTCTGGTCATTCTCGCAATGGTTGTCGGTGTGATCGCATTTATCGTTTACATGGAACGCGCGCAGCGCCGTGTAACGGTTCAATATCCGAAACGTCAGGCCGGTAATAAAATGTACGGCGGCGATGTAAACCACATTCCTCTTAAACTAAACACCGCCGGTGTTATTCCGCCGATTTTTGCATCATTGACAATTGTTGGTTTCGCGGGTGCGGACAGCAGCGGCATTACATCACAAATCGCACAGTTTCTTCAGCATGGTACAGTCGCCTATATGGCATTATTCGGCTTGCTAGTTGCTTTTTTCTGCTTCTTCTACACGGCCATCGTGTTCAATCCGGAAGAAAATGCGGAAATGCTGCGTAAGTATGGCGGCTTTATCCCGGGTATTCGCCCAGGTAAGAATACGGCAGATTATCTTGACTATGTATTAACCCGTATTACAACCATTGGCGCCGCCTATCTGGTATTCATATGTATTTTACCGGAAATTTTGATTGGTCATTACAATATTCCGTTTTACTTTGGTGGAACAAGTTTACTTATTGTTGTAACTGTGACTATGGATACGGTCGCACAAATCCATTCACATATGATTGCCCACCAGTACGAGGGGTTGATCAAAAAGACGAAACTGAAAGGCCGCCGTAACTAGGCCGCTTAAAACGCGATACTTAACGACGAACGAAGGTGACATCATGATTAATATTATTCTTCTCGGGCCACCCGGAGCCGGTAAAGGCACACAAGCCTCCAAATTGGAAGAAACTTACGGAATCAAAAAACTTTCCACCGGCGATATGCTTCGCGCGGAAATTTCCGAAGGAACTCCATTTGGCAAAAAGGTCCAATCCATTATGGATAGCGGCGAATTGGTCCCTGATGAAACAATTATTGAAATGATTGCCGGACGCATGGAACGTGATGACTGCGCCAAGGGCGTAATCTTTGATGGTTTCCCAAGAACCGTGCCGCAGGCAGAAGCACTTGATAAGATGCTTCGTGAAAAAGGCCAGAAAATCAACGCCGTTGTTGAACTATCTGTAAACGAAGAGGAACTGGTCCATCGTTTAAATAGCCGTGTACAAGAAATGAAAGCGCGTGGTGAAGATGTTCGCGGTGATGACAACGAAGATACACTTCGTAACCGTCTCAAGGTATACAGACATCAGACAGCACCAATAATTCCATACTATGAAATGAATGAGTTGCTTCACAAAGTTGATGGAATGGCCGGCATTAATGATGTCGCGAATGAAATCCAGCAAATATTGAATCAAAAACTGGCCGCTTAATCTATCTTGAGGAATGCCCCTTAATCACGATGGAACGGGCGTTCCACCTGACTTATCATGATCGGGGTCACTTGTGACTTGTTCACGCACTTCCTGCATGTAACGCTCTACCGCCCTGTAATGATACGGCTGTGCAATTTCAAATATTTCGATAAAGTGATCGTAAAACCACTCCGTGATCCCTGCGTTGCGATCAAACATAGATCGAAAATCATAATAAAACTTTTCAGCAACCTCTCCGGTTGTCATTGACCCACGGTCGTCATGAATTTTACGGTTCAAAATTTCAACTCGCTCGTCACGCTCTCGCCTGTGCTCATCACTATGCGTTTTATATAGATGGTAACTACCGCGAACCTCGTCATTCGACAGCCGCGCTTCCTCAGCTGCCATAACATACGGAAGCAACATGGCTTGGAAAGCCATTAAACCGGCTGTAATCCCAAGATGCAACGGCTGCGCCAAAATCCCAAATGCACCCCACGCCCCTTCATTCATCATCGCACCCAACATTGCATGAACATACTTGCCGTAAACGGCCAACGCCCCTACAACCAAAACAAACCCGGCCTTAATAATGAAGCCTGCATTTTGTTTTACGGAGATACGTACCTGATGTGAAAAGGCTGACGCGGCATGCCCCCGTGCCTGATGTGTATAATGGCGAGCATCTTGTTCATGCCCTTCACTCTTAAGCTTTTTTGCCCTGCCAAGACATTCCTTGGCTTGCTGACGATGTTCGGCACGCGACTTGACATTATGATCTGTATTCAACAAAAAACGTGCAATAGCGACATTGAAAGAAAACAAATTATAAAACGCCTTCACACTTTTATCCCATAAGCGGGATGCCTGTTCCTTTATTTTATCCTGCGTTTCCTTATTTAATCCGAATTTATAGCCTAGCCCTGAGGCAACTGGCAAACCAACAAGTATGCACTGATTAAGAACAGACAGACCTAAAAACCAGTTCGCAAGAAAAACCCCGCCACCGATAATGACAGCTGCATTGAAAAGCGGCCCGATAACATTCCACCCCGATCCGGCAAGTTTTTTCGATGATATCCAAGATGCGTTCGAGGTTTCGAGCCTTTGCTGTTTTTCCCGCGATAAACGTTCATAAGCATTTCTATTCAGATCATCGTATTTCTGTTTTTCCTCATGCAGGATTTCTTCAAATCTTTGATCGCTCGTAACCTTCATAACACCTTTTCGCACATATATAATGTATTGTGGAAAATAACATCTTATTATGTTAATTTCAAGCTATGATCTAGGATTGCTCTGGAAAACTCATTTATTTATAAAAAGTCATTGACGAATATAGAAAAATTCATATAATGCGACGATCTAACAGCAGTGGTATGCCCGTTTGGGATTGTCCGGCTTTTGAAGTCGAAAACGTTAACTGTTTGTAATAATTAGGATTTTTTGTTTTTAAAGGAGCAAGATTGTGGCA
>JAUICS010000161.1 GCA_030427765.1 Alphaproteobacteria bacterium | reverse complement strand
CATTCATATAAAACAAATTTCAATCAAAATTCTTTGCGTGATTTGCAAGATACTCGTCGGTATTTCTATCATTTATTCTTTGCTCAAGCTCACTATCGTCCGTGGTTAATGTATCTGCAAGACTAAAGGGATCAAGTAAACTACTTATGGCTCGAAGCTGCCCAATCGCACCGCCAAATGCCTGTGCCGCCATGGACATCCCCTCCGATGCGCCATTCTCTTCAGCCATTTTTTTAGCTCTATTGATCGCGTCAATTTCCTTGCCAACACCTTTATCTTTCCAGTGCAGTTCAAGCTTCTTTAAAATACCCATCGTACGTACTCACCACTTTTTTTGAATGGCCCGATTGTAACCAAAAACACCTGCAATTAGAAGAAAAAAGCTGTACCTTTAAAGATCCCCAGTTCAAATCTCTCATCCGCAACCAACCTACAAATGTATTTGCATTTGCAATATACATTTCCTTTGACGGCGTGAAAAATTTGCCATTAAATATCTTCATGGCTAGATATGCATAATATGAATGGAGGAATACATGGCCGGTACCGATACTCGTAAAAAGAAGTTACCAAAAACGACTGCAAAACCAGCCACGAAAACGACTGGAAAAACGTCACCCAAGACATCGGCAAAACCGACGAAACAGTCAAAATCCTCTACCAGCAAGACCACAAACAAAGCCAACATCACATACGATAAAAAAAGCAATGTGATCAGCATTAATCCGCAGGAAACATACCAGAATTTATTCAATGCACTTGATATCGAGTCACAAGGGTTCATCACAAAGAAACAGATTTTTGCCATTCTGCTCGAAAACGGCATCCAGAAATATGACCCACGCATCAAGGACTTAACCGATCATTTGCGCGGCTTCGACGATAATCAGGACATTGACGAACCGACATTCCAGAAAATCGCCGCCAAAAACATCTCCATCCTCGAACGCGTGGTGAAAGGAAACCTCGTTATTCCGGATTTCAAAACATTTACAACCGTACTGGAAGACATATTTAATGAGGTCGAGCAATATATCGACGGCGATGTCGCGCGTTATATTCCGCAGCTCGCCCGCGTTAACCCGAACCTGTATGCGATGACGGTATGCACGGTCGATGGCCAGATGTTCATGTCGGGCGACCATGAGGTTCCGTATTGTATTCAATCCACCAGCAAGCCCGCCACCTCTTGTATGGCGCTCGAACTCCACGGCGTGGAAAAAGTACACACACATGTCGGGCGGGAACCGAGCGGCCGTAGCTTCAACGAAATCACATTGAACCGCGCCAGCCTGCCGCACAACCCGATGATCAATGCCGGGTCGATTATGTGTAGCTCCCTGATCAAGCCGGATGCGCCGCTGGCCGACCGTTTTGACTACGTAACAGAAACATGGCGCAACCTGACCGGCGGGGCCCGTGTCGGGTTTAACAATTCCGTCTACCATTCGGAAAAGGAAACGGCGGACCGTAACTTCGCCCTCGCCCACTTCATGCGCGAAGTTGGGGCATTTCCTGATGACACGAGCATTACGGATACGCTCGACCTGTATTTCCAGATGTGTTCCATCGAAGTTACATCGTCGCAGCAGGCCATCGCCGCCGCCACATTCGCCAATGCCGGCGTATGTCCGGTAACAAACCAACGCGTATTCGGTAGCGAGAATGTCAAACACTGCCTATCCATGATGTATTCATGCGGGATGTATGATTTTTCCGGTGAATATGCGTTTAGTGTCGGCCTGCCCGCGAAATCCGGTGTGTCCGGCGCATTGATGATTGTTATTCCAAATGTTGCGGGTATCACAATCTGGTCACCGCGCCTCGATGAAATGGGGAACTCGGTCCGCGGTGTGGAATTTAGCAAACGCCTTGTGCAAAAATTCAACTTCCACAACTATGACAGTCTCGTCAACATTGGTAAGAAAATCGACCCGCGCCGCATCCAGAACGAAGAACACGGCGTAAATGTGATCAACCTTATCTGGGCCGCGAGTCAGGGCGACCTAAATGAAATACGCCGTTTGGTAAGTTTTGGAATTGATCTTAATGAAGGCGACTATGATAAACGGACGGCCATTCACCTTGCCGCGGCCGAGGGCCATAAACATGTTATTGAATATTTGATGTCAAAGAATTGTAACCTTAGTCCCAAAGACCGATGGGGCACAACGCCGCTGGCTGATGCCATCGCACACGGACATGATGATCTGGCGAATTTTATACGGAAACATGGCGGGGTTTAATCACTGCCTGCCTAAGAAACGTTTTTGAGATAATATTCATATTGTACTTATTCCCTAATTTAGGCGTATAATAACAACGTTGCTATACGAAGGGAGCAGATATGTTTGTTGAACGTCGCGATACGTTATTTGGATTTACGGATATTCTACAATTACTAATCAGGGCACAGCCCAAAATATCAAAACATGTTCCGTCGAATATCGGGACTTACAGAATTCGTTCCGCACGCACGGTCGACGAAATCAAACAAAACCGTCACCGGTTCAAGGCATTTTTTGAATATGTTGATACGGACACACCACGTGATCTTGTTTTTTTCATTCTCGAGGACGTGAAGGGTAATGACGTTCATATGTTTGTCCCGCAGGACATTGTCCTCGAACTGCTCATCGAAAAATTCATTGAAAACCGTATCCCGCTTCCGAAAAATTCACGTAAGGAAATCGTTACGGACGACCATATGCTCGGCGTGCGTATGATTATTAACAATTCTGAACTCAGCCTAGCTGACGATTAAAGCTCATCCCCAACGGCCATACCGGTAACAATCCCAACTTGCATTTTATCATAAGCATTTTATGCTCTATGACAGATTCATTTTTTAAGGAGATTGTCATGTCATTAAAGGGAAAAACCGCACTTATTACAGGATCAACCAGCGGCATTGGTCTGGGCATCGCAAAAGGCTTGGCAGACGCCGGTATCAACATCGTCATGAACGGGTTCGGTGATGCGGATGTGATTGAAGACAACAAAAAAGACATCGAAGACCGCAGCGTAAAATGTATATACAACGGCGCCGACATGACAAAGCCGGATGAAATTGAAGCATTGGTAAAAGAGGCCGAAGACACATTCGGTAACGTTGATATTCTGGTCAACAATGCCGGTATTCAAAATGTGCAACCAATCGATGAGTTTCCACCGGAAAAATGGAACGCCATTATCGATATCAACATGAATTCGTCTTTTCATACAATCAAACACGCCCTGCCGAAAATGAAGGCCGCTGGATGGGGCCGCGTCATTAACATCGTATCGGCGCACGGGCTTGTAGCCTCACCATACAAAAGTGCATATGTCACGGCCAAACACGGCATGATGGGCATGACGAAAACTGTCGCGCTTGAGGTCGCGCAGCAAAACATTACATGCAATGCCATCTGCCCTGGATATGTCTACACGAAACTGGTTGAAAACCAGGTCGCTGATACTGCCAAGGCACGCAACATGACGGAGGATGAGGTCAAACGTGATGTGCTTCTTGCCGCACAATGGACAAAGAAATTTGTAACTGTTGAACAGGTTGCAGGCGTAGCATTGTTCCTGTGTTCGGACAGCGCTGAAAACATTACCGGCATTGCCCTGCCCGTTGATGGCGGATGGACAGCCGCATAAACAATCGTTCATTTGCACATAAGGAATTTGGCATATTGCCATTGCCATAAATACCTGCTACGTCTCTTTTTTAGTATTTTTTCACTCAGGAGGCGAAGATGACATTACGCGCGGGCGACACAGTCAAACCAATTACAAGCGGCACATTACGGTGGTTATACGGCACGTATTTAAAACGTGGGTTAGAAGACTGGGTGATGGGCATTTACGATGGTCATTTCAATAAAATGACACAATCCGGCATTGATATTGGAAGTGCTGAACACCCTGCCAACAAAATGTTTAAAGCGCTCGAGTCAGATCGCTATTCAGGCCTCATGCAAAACCTGCGTCGTCATCCACGTTTTTATTACGGGGCCTATGCGACATTGAAACAAATTGGTTTGTTTGCCGTTTTTGCCGCAGCCGCGCATGGTGTCTACGCACTTGACCCATCTATTCCGATCATTGCCGAAATTGTTGATCTGGCGAAAGAGAACACCGGTTTTGAATGGGGTATTCCGGCAATTTTATTCGCAGGATACAACTACCTGAAAAGCAATGCAAAGCAGGAAGTAGAGATTCAATTTGGCGAAGAATCCATGACAGGAACGGCCAATTCCAGCCCAACATCACCTAAGGACCCACTGAACAAACTCGTCACGATTGCACAAATCATGAAAAATTTCCGTGAACTCAACAACCTTTCCCGAGGATGGCAACGTGATATAAAACGTAACCGCGGCACAATCACGGCCGACCGCGTTGATATTCACAAAGTTGTAAATGCAATTGATGAAATTGCACATGCCATCAGTTTTGTAAGCTACCCAAGCACACAGGCGCGTGATCTATTCTGGAACAGATTGGAATGGTATGTGGAAAACAAATTCCCGCATTTCGAGGATAAAGCACGCGAAGCCGGTTTAGGCGACAAGTTTACATTAAAAACACTTGTTCGCTGCATTAACGACCCGGGTTATACCGATTGGGAAGCCAAAACGGC
>JAUICS010000160.1 GCA_030427765.1 Alphaproteobacteria bacterium | reverse complement strand
TACACGGGCGAGGACCAAATGGATTATATTGTCGGTAAAGTCATGTTCGCCGTATGTGATGTAAATTTTTTGACCGGAAATATGGTACGAGCCATCACCTTGTCGTGCGGCCTTGGTTTTAATCGCGGATAAATCGGAACCGGCCTGCGGCTCCGTTAAATTCATGGTCCCTGTCCATTCGCCGGATATCAATTTTTCCAGATAAGTTGCCTTTTGTTCATCGGACCCGTGATGATCGATTGTATCAATGGCCCCTTGTGTCAGAAGTGGACATAAACCGTACGATAAATTCGCCGCCTGCCACAGAATGTCAGAAGCCATGGCAGGCCTTGCCCGCCATATTCCGGATTGAACGGCACGGCGTTCCATCCGGCCTCACAAAACGCATGGTAGGCGTCTTTAAAGCCGCTGGCCGTTTTTACGTTGCCGTCGGTTAGTGTGCACCCTTCCTGATCACCGCTATGATTCAGCGGGGCCAGAGTCTGCGCGGCAAATTTACCGGCTTCTTCCAATATGGCTTCAACCGTTTCGTTGTCGCAATCATCGTTAAAGTCCTGAATGTTATAAAGGGATGTCAGGGCAAAGTGCATTTCATCTACGGGCGGGGTATAGTTGGTCATAATGGCCTTTTGTTTCCTGTCTATATTCTCTATGATTATATCATGAAAATACCGTTCAAGCAGATAGATAGCTTCGTAAAAAATCCGGGGCCGGAAATATTATGCGTTCTTGTGTACGGGCCGGATGACGGTCTTATGCATGAACGTGCAAAGACAATCTGCAAAACGGTTGTGGAAGACTTAAATGATCCGTTTCAGGTGGCGGTGATTACGTCATCCGATCTGGACGAATCGCCATCCCGTTTTTTTGATGAGGCAAATGCCATGTCCATGATGGGCGGCCGCCGTCTTGTCCGTGTAAAACATGCGGGTGATAAACTGACCACAACGCTTAAGGATTATTTGAAGCAGCCAAATCCCGATGCCTTGGTGGTCATCGAGGCCGGTGATTTAGGCCCGCGTTCCACACTTCGGAAATTGGTCGAGGCCGAAAAATCGGGCGCGGCGACCGTGCCGTGCTATGTTGACGATAACCGTTCTATCGGCGGTATTATTGAACAGACCGTCCGGCACGCGGGGTTCCAGATTGACCGTGATGCCATGATGTGGCTATCGGATGCGCTGGCGGGTGATCGTCAACGTATACGCCGTGATCTGGATAAGCTTATTACCTATATGGGGCCGCATGTTGACTATCAAGGAGTGGACGGACCGCCGATAACCGAGAATATGGGCCGCGTGACAATGGAAGATGCAATGGCATGCTGCGCCGATGTCGGGGCAACGGAACTGGATGCATTTATGATGGCGGTTGGCGGACGAAACGGCGTTAAGACGCAGCAGATATACGAGAAACTCAAACAGGAAGATGTATCGTTCATAACGGTTTTGCGCGTCTTGCAGAATCATTTTCGGCGGCTGCATATTGTACGGACAAAACTGGATGCAGGTGATTTTGTTGATAATGCGATGAAATCCCTTAATCCGCCGGTATTTTTCAAACAGGCCGATGCATTTAAAGCGCAGACATCAGGATGGAGTACGAAGGCCATTGAAAATATCCTGCGGGCGCTTGTCGACCTTGAAAAACGGTGCAAACAAACCGGAAGCATGCCCGAAACTCTGATCGGACAGTTTTTGGTTAGTGTGACGGCATCTCGTTAAACGACGAACGAATTACCAGATACAAAACAATGCTGTTGAGCGTATGCCAAAGGAAATGCGTGCCAATTGGCAATGCACTACATATCGACATATCGATTGTGCGGAACGTCAGAGATAGCGCGAATGTTCCCAAGGCCGCAAACAGAATGAAGCGGTTCGGTTTATTAGTGAGGTAGTGATAAACGGCAAAACCGCTGAGAAACAGGAATGACGGGGCGTATGATAATGATCCGTTCATGATCGATGCGGGAACCATTTCAAATGCATATGTCAGGCCGAAAAATCCGGCAAGGGTAATCGCTGTAACGATGATATGGGCCTGCACAACATTTCGCATGTATATGGTGATAAAGGCGATTTGGAAGAACAGGATAGGCAATACATCTGCCAGCATGGCCCAGCGTGTGGCAAAGGAATGGAACAGTCCGCTACCGATTCCTATACAGGCAAGAAAGAAGATCAATATCCCCATGCTAACATTCAGCGTGTTTTGTTTGTCTGCGTGACGGAATGCCAGAAATGCGGCGATAAGGAAACAGGCATTGGTTATCAGGTTAATGGGTTCGGCCAGAAAGCCAATTGCCGTGCGTTCACAATATATGTCGATATATTCGTTCATCCGCGCATGTATCCCATCTATGCCGCTTCGTCATCGCGGCGGGTAAGTTGCAGGAACACGTCCTCAAGATCGCTTTCATCCGTTGAAATATCAGCAATGCGAAGACCCGCGTCATGGATAGCGGACATAAGTGTATCCATTTCCAGATCTTTCGGAGAATACCGGAATATAAGCGTACGGCGACCGGATCTCTCTGGCGCGTATGTTTTTAGCTGTTCTGGGATTGTTTTAAATGGCTCCGTCATGCGGAAATGAATTTCCTTGTTATCAATCCGCGCCAGAATGGCTTCTTTGTCCTCGCACGCAATTACTTCTCCATGATTAATAATGGCGATTTGATCGCATAATTCCTGTGCTTCTTCAAGGTAATGTGTGGTTAGCAGAATGGTCATGCCGCGTTTGTTCAGACGTTTGACGTTGTCCCATAACTCGCGGCGCAATTCTATATCTACACCGGCTGTTGGCTCATCAAGTACAAGGACGGGCGGTGTATGCACCATGGCTTTTGCCACCATTAAACGGCGACGCATCCCGCCCGATAGAGATCGCGCCCAAGCATTGGCTTTGTCCTCCAGCCGGATCATTTTCAGGAGTTCCATTGTGCGGCGTTCCTGTTTTGGCACACCATATAAACCGGCCTGAATATCCAGAACCTGCGCAGGTGTAAAAAATGGATCGAAGGTGATTTCCTGCGGCACAACACCGATGGCGGATCGTGCATTACGCGGGTTTTGATCAATATCTATGTCCCATATTTTGACACTGCCGGATGATTTGACGGTTAATCCTGCCATAATATTGATGATGGTTGATTTTCCGGCACCGTTCGGGCCCAGTAATCCGAAGATCGAGCCTTTCTCAATATTCAGATTAACGTTGTGCAACGCCTTTTTCTCCGGCGATGACTTTGTTGCCTTGTAGGTCTTTTGCAGATCGGTTATTTCAACAGCGTAATCAGACATAACAATTATATGAAGTATAACTGTTTATGTTCTTAGCAAATCATTAATTCCGGTTTTGGAACGTGTACGTTCGTCAACGCGTTTTACAATGACGGCGCAGGCGAGTGATGGGCCGGGCGACCCATCTTTTAATGGTTTTCCAGGCAATGTGCCAGGTACGACGACGGAGTAGGCCGGTATGCGCCCTTGGTAAATTTCACCTGATTCGCGGTCGACGATTTTTGTCGAGCCGCTGATGAACACGCCCATTCCAAGGACGGAACCTTCTTCAACGATAACGCCTTCGGCAACTTCGGATCGTGCGCCGATGAATACATTATCCTCGATAATAACCGGATTGGCCTGTAACGGCTCTAACACCCCGCCGATACCCGCACCGCCAGAAATATGGCAGTTCTTACCAATCTGTGCACATGATCCAACGGTTGCCCATGTGTCAACCATTGTGCCTTCGTCAACATAGGCACCTAAATTCACAAATGATGGCATCAGGACAACGTTCGGGGCGATATATGCGGAATGACGAACAATGGCGTTCGGCACGGACCGAAAACCGTATTGTTTGAATTCGCCGTCTTTCCAGTCCGTAAACTTATTCGGAACTTTATCCCACCAGTGCGATCCGTCAGGGCCACCGGGGATTGTGCGCATGGATGAAATGCGGAAGTAAAGCAAGATGGCTTTTTTAACCCATTCATTTACGGTCCAGCCGTTATCATTTCTTTCGGCAACGCGCAGAACGCCTTTATCAAGGAATTCCAATGTGCCTTCGATGGCTTCACGCTCCTCACCGCCCGTGTTGGTATCGATGGTGTCACGATTGTCCCACTGCGTTTCGATAATGGATTGAAAATGCTGGATTTGTTCCTGATATCTATTACTGCTCATTTTTATTCCGATAAGTTGAATTCCGTTCCGCATATTTATGGCATTTGCCTTTGTAAAAGTCTATGCTGATTCCCATGATATTTGACTGGACAATATCACTCGCAAATTATAATGCCCTGTATTCGAAGATCCGGCGCAGTACGATACTGCAGTCCGTTGCCTATGCCCGTGCCGCGCGGGATGTGTATCAGCAAATGAGCCGACAGGCGGTGATTAAACTTAGTGATAAATCGATCGGTATTTTCCAAATTCAGGAAGTGTCCATGTTGGGGAAGTTGGTTCATGCGGTTATTCTTGATCGTGGGCCGTTGTGGCTTGATAAAAACGGGACGCAGCCACATCAAATGGCATTTTTAAAAGCGTTTCAGGATGAGTTTCCGCGGCGGTTTGGCCGTCGCCGCCGGTTTATGCCGGAATATGAAGAGTCATCCAAAATGTCATCGGGG